>JAYTNH010000235.1:0-5450 GCA_043748395.1 Ilumatobacteraceae bacterium
CTGCTCCAAGACCAGGGCGTCGAGTTCAATCCCAGCACACCCGAGAGCAACTGGCTCCTTGGCTGGATCGGACTGCTGTTGCCGATCATCCTGATCATCGGATTCTTCGTCTGGATGCAACGCCGAGCCGCGGGCCAAATGGGCAACGTCATGTCGATCGGCCGCAGCCGGGCCAAGGCCTACCAGGCCGACAAGCCGTCTACCACGTTCGCCGACATTGCCGGCTACGAGGGCGTGAAGCAGGAGATCACCGAGGTCGTCGACTTCCTCAAGATGCCCGAACGGTTCAAAGAGATCGGCGCCCGCGTGCCCAAGGGCATGCTGCTCGTCGGCCCTCCCGGTACCGGCAAGACCCTGTTCGCCCGTGCCGTTGCCGGCGAGGCAGGCGTCGGGTTCCTCAGCGTCACCGGTAGCGACTTCATGGAGATGTTCGTCGGCGTCGGCGCCAGCCGCGTGCGCGACCTGTTCCAGACCGCCCGCAAGATGGGGCGCGCGATCATCTTCATCGACGAGATCGACTCGATCGGCCGCAAGCGCGGCGCTGGTCTGGGCGGCGGTCACGACGAGCGTGAGCAGACCCTCAACCAGATGCTCGCCGAGATGGACGGCTTCGAGACCAGCGAAGGCATCGTCATCCTGGCTGCCACCAACCGGCCCGACATCCTCGATCCGGCGCTACTTCGGCCAGGCCGATTCGACCGCCAGATCGTGGTGCCGCTTCCCGAGTCCAGCGAGCGCCTGGCCATCCTCAAGGTGCACAGCCGCGACAAGCGCATGGGCGAAGATGTCGACCTCAATGTGATGGCCAAGGCCACGCCCGGCATGAGTGGCGCCGACCTCGCCAACCTGGTGAACGAGGCGGCGCTGTTCGCCGTGCGGCGTTCGAGCAAGCAGATCGAGCGCATCGACTTCGAGAACGCCCGCGACCGAGTGGTGATGGGGGCGCGCCGCGAGAGTCTGGTGCTCACCGGCGAAGAGAAGCGCGCTACCGCCATCCACGAGAGCGGCCACGCCATCCTCACCGTGGTACTGCCCAACGCCGACCCGCTGCACAAGGTCACCATCTTGCCCCGCGGCATGGCGTTGGGTGTTACGTGGAGCCTTCCCGAAGAGCGCCACACGTACTCGAAGGAGTACTTCGAAGACATGATCTGTCGCGCCATGGGCGGACGCGTCGCCGAGAAGCTGGTCTACGGTCACCTCAACTCGGGTGCCGCCAACGACCTCGAGCAGGCCACCGGAATTGCTCGGCGCATGGTGCGCGAGTGGGGTATGAGCGAACGCATCGGCCCAATGGCCTGGAGTGGCCACCAGCAGGTCTTCCTCGGCGAAGACCTCATGACGCAGGGTCGCGAGTACAGCGACGAGACCGCCCGCCTGATCGACGACGAGATCGCCCGCATCCTGCACGAGCAAGAAGCACGCGCCACCGAGGTGCTCGGCACACACCGCGTTGCTCTCGAGCGCGTCGCCGAGGCACTGCTCGAACTCGAGACCATCGACGCCGCCGTTGTCACCGACATCGTGCAGGGTGGCCTCGGCGGTGGCCAACCACTCGATGACACACTGCCCGCCGGCGGCGATACCGCCGACACCGACACCGACACCGACACCGACGCCGACGCCGACATCACTGCGGCCAGCGACTGACCCGGTCGAACGCCGTCAGTGATCGTGGGTCGTGCGACCCAGATCGGGCTCTGGGCTACTGCCGGGTTCGCGGGCTTCGGCAACCGTCGCCCACAGATCGGTCGCACTGACCGGCCCGATGTAGCCAGCGCGTACGACACCATCGGCGTCGACGATCACCACCATGGGCACGGCGGTGATGCAGTACCGCTCGTGCAGGTGCCTGGCCGCGCCGTACTCGACATCGACCACCGCCACCTGCCTCGACTCGACGACGCGGGCCTTGCGCACGACATCGGCACAGGTGACGCACGTGGCCGACGAGAACACCGCAACCAACCACGGAGCATCGGGGCGGGCGAAGTCGGCTCGATCGAGCTGAACCGGTAGCTCGTACTGCGGCTGTGTGGGGGCATCGGCACCCTGGCGACGACGCAGCACAGCAGCGACGCCGAGTGCGACAACGATCACCACGGCGGCGATGGGCAGTTGGGGCATCACGGGACCAGCCGCTCAACCAGCCAGAGCGAACGAACCCGAGCGACCGCGCAGGTCGACGTTCCGGGGCAGCAGGCGTTCGACGTAGATGCGCGACGTACTCTCGATCACCAGCGGCCTCGCCAATGCCGCCGGGTCACTGATGCCGATGGCCGTGACCCCGCCCGCCGGCAACACGATGGCCTCCATGCCGGGTACGGCGACCTCACCACCGGGCCCTAGCGCTTTCACGGTGACCGTTGCATCGACACCGTCGACATTGAGCACCACCAGAATGTTCTCGACGGCCAGATCGGAGCCGATGGCCATGCTCCAACGGGGCCCGGCAAGCACTGCCGGCGAACCCATCACAACGCTGGTGGCCACACTGTCGCCGGCCGGACGGGTGATGGCCCGCTCGACGACGATGGAGCTCTCACCCAACGTCGAGAACACCGCCCCGTGACGGCCTTCGGGAAGCCCTGGCACCTCGGATGCCTGCAGGCTCACCACTCCCTTGGCGGGCACGGTGAGCTCGGTGTCGTTGGCAAACTGGTCACTGGCGGGCACCCCCAAGAACACCGCCTGCACCGCAACGTCGCGGTCGGAGCCGTTGTAGACGGTGTAGCGCTCGATGATGCCGGGGCCGATCTCGCCGTCGGCGAAGAAGTACTGGTCGGACAACGAGGGTGCTCCGAGGCTGAGGGTGTAGCCGAGTCGTCCGGCGCCGAGGTACTGCTGGGCCCTGGCTACCACGACCCGACCACGCGTGGCATGCACACTGACGGCCAACGTCGCCTCGTCGCGCGGCAACGATTCTTGGGTGATTACCGCTACCGAGTTGCCCTTGACGGGGAAGCCCTGCAGACGCGACGGTTGACGGGTGCCCTCGTTGGTGGCGAACTCGAAGTTGAGAATCGCGTCGTCGGGGAACGGATTGGTGACGATGAGTTGCTCGGTACTGCCCTCGAGCGTAAAACCGTCGGCGAAGTACCAATCGCTCGACGTCGAGTTGGCACACGGCGCCACCGCGCTGCCGGCCGGATGATCGGCTTGCTGCTCGACGAATCCCCCGCCGCCTTGCACTTCGACCAGCGCCGACACGAACGTGCCCTGCGGCTGCAGGCTGAGCAAGTCGATCTGGTTACGGGCACGCGCCTCGACCACGAAGTCTTGGGTGACAGGCGCAACGCCCGCTTCGTCGGTGAACACTGAGATAGAGCCATTGAGCGGACCGTCGGATGGGTTCACCACGATGACCGATCCGCCAACGCCTTGGGCGCCACGCGGCACGCCCGGGCAGAACCACGACGACGTGACAAAGTTGCCGCCGGGCACGAAAGGCATGGTCGGCCGACCCAGCGTGGTGAACACAGGGTGCACAGGGACAGCTGGCGTGCGGCCCACTGCCACCATCGCAACGAGGCCGGCCAGCAGCACGGTGGCGGCCACCACCCGGCGGCCGATCACGACAGGTCCCTTGCGTCGCCGGACAGGTGGTCGTTGTCGGAGTCCGCGTCGCCAGCTTCGGCGGCGCCGTTCATCCACGGGACGCCATCACCTGTTGGTTCGACGAACGGATCGGTGAGTTGCAACAGCACGGCGTCGGTCTGCACACCACGGCGACGTCGGCGGCCGCCAGCGAGCAGGGACGACGGCTGGAAGCGGCCGGCCGCCATGACAAGTGCAAGCCACACAACCAACTGCAGCGCCAACAACATCGTGCGTGATGTGGGCGTGTTGTAGTGCAGCGTTGCAGTGCCTGGCGTGGGGATGTCGTAACCCATGGTGCTTCCGAACGCAGAGCGCGAGGCAATGGTCTGCCCGTCGACCGAGAGCTGCCATCGATCGTCGGTTGGCACCGCTACGTGCAGCGTGCCTGCCTGCACGGGGCCAATGGCATCGCCGCGGTCGCGAGCACCCACCGCAAATGGCACCGAGCCGCTGAGATCGGCGGTGGCGAGCACCTCGTCGCCGGCTTCGGCGCTGGCGGCTGCACCGCTCTGCGTGAGCTCGCCGCGCGTAGGGGTCCATGCAGTGTTCTCGTAGACGATGAAGTTGAGCGGCCGCGTGAGTGGCCGGCCGAGGTCGAGTTGATCATCGAGCGCGTCGAGTAGACCATCGGGGGGCGCCAGTGGACGCTCGGTCGTGCTGATCGCACCGTCAGCGAGCGGCACGACGATGTAGCGAATGGCGAGCGGCGCTAGCAGACGACCGGCGCGCAGCGTGGATTGCGTCGCAATCGCGTCGAGTGCGCCGGCAATCTGGCGCTCGGCGTTCGATGGCCGACCCGGCCATGTTTCATACACGCCGAGCGGACCGTCGTCAGTGACCGCATAGCCGATTCCGGGGCGATACTCCCACGCCGCGACGGGCAGCACATCGGGATCGCCGACCCACAGCACCCGGTAGTCGCCCTCGGGTGGATTCGTCGGCAGTTGCCCGATGACCGACGCCAAGGTCACCTCAGGGGTGTTCCACCGGCCGTTCCCCAACGCGAGCGCCCCGGGAAGGATGCCCACCACGATTGCCGCAGCGCTGATGATGCCCAGCGGCTGGCGCCAACCGAACGAGCCGCTGAGCACGTCTTGCTCGAACGCAGCAGCGATGCAGGCTGCGGCGATTGCTACTCCCACAGCAACAGGGGCCAGGAGCACTCCGGGTTCGGCGAGTCTGATGCCGCCGATGGCCCGGTCGTCGAGCACGGCGAGCCACCCGAACGCCACCACCAAACCAGCACCCCTGATGGCCCAGGTGAGCCGCCAACTGCGGGCGAGCAGCAAGGCCGATGCAACCGGCACCATGAGCGCGATTGCGAGCACACCGAACTCGCCGTTGCCGACCCCGAAACGGGCCAGCCGTGCCACGCCGAGCGACCCCGACGACACCTCGGGCACCCCGGCCACAAGATTCCATCCGCCGTCGCCGAACAACGATGTGGACCACGGCAGGTTGGCGATGAAAGCCGCGATGGCCGCAGCGATCGCCGTTCCCAGCATGAGCACCGAGGCGCGCCACGAGCCGCCGGCCAGCAGCGTGGTGACCGCGAGCACGAACGCAACGCCGACGAGCAGCAACAAGAACGAGGGAGCGAATGCAAACACCACCGCGCCCACCAGCGCCAACTGCGCGCCCAGTCGAAGCCGTTTGCGACCGCTGACTCTAACCATTCGCTCGACCTCGTCGGGCGACGTAGAGCCGGCAGCCAACGCGGTGTGGGTGGTCTCGATTCCGGCGGCTCGCCGCAGCAGGTGGACCACCCACGGTGTTGCGCCGTAACAGGCCAACGCGCCCCATCGGCCGACCGAGAGCAGTTCGCTTGGCAGCGGCACAGCGGCGTACAC
>JAYTNH010000236.1:0-3453 GCA_043748395.1 Ilumatobacteraceae bacterium
TTGCTGAACTGGTGCTCGACGACAACCGCGCCCAGACCTTGGCCCTTGCCATCGCGCGGCGCCAGGCGCTGCCAATGGTGAACGTGCACGCCCGGTATCTCAACGTGCTCGAGAGCGAGGGATGGTTGAACCGAGCGCTCGAGTTCATGCCCACCGACCGTCAGTTGGCAGAGCGGCAAGCTGCTGGCCAGGGCCTTGCCACGCCCGAGTTCGCCGTGCTGCTCGCCTACACCAAGAGCGCCAACTACACCGAGCTGGTTCGCGCCGATCTACCCGACGACCCGTACCTGCAGCCCGATCTTGTGCGGTACTTCCCGCCGCAGTTGCAGCAGCGATACCCCGATGCCATCAACAGCCATCGCCTCCGCCGCGAGATCATCGCGACCCAAGTTGCGAACCAGATGGTGAATCTGTCAGGCATCTCGTTCGACAACCGGATGTCGGAGGACACGGGTGCCGGTGTGGTCGATGTGGTGCGGGCGTGGATTGCAGCTCGTGACATCTTCGGCCTGGTGGGGCTGTGGGACCAGATCGAACACCTCAGTGGCACCGTGAAGCTTGACGTGCAGCTCGAGGTGTTCCTCGAAGCGCGTCGCATGGTCGAACGCGGTGCGCTGTGGCTATTGCGGCACCGACGACCGCCGCTCGATCTCGCCGCAGTGGTTGCCGAGTTCCAAGGTCCGTTCGGCGAACTGTCGACGACGCTCGACTCACATTTGCAGGGCCGCATGCGCGAGGTGTTGTTCGCCAGTGAGGCCTCACGGCTTGCGGCCGGAGTTCCGGAGGCATTGGCCCAGCGGTCGGTGGTGTGGCCGCTCATGCACACCGCATTCGATGTTGTCGATCTCGCCAACCGTCAAAAAGAGCCGGTGGGGAAGGTGGCTGCCGCGTACTGGCAGGTGTTCGATCGACTCGACATCGGTTGGCTGTGGGACGCCATCGGCTTGTTGCCGCGCAGTGATCGTTGGCAGACACAAGCTCGGTCGGCGCTGCGTGACGACTTGCTCACGGCACTCGCCGATCTTGCCGACGATGCGCTGTATGTCGGCACTGCGCGCGATTGGGCCGAGGTCAACGAGAAGGTGGTGAGTCGCACCATGGGTATGTTCACCGAGATTCGCCGCGCCGAGGCCTACGACCTCACCACGCTGTCGGTTGCCCTGCGTCAACTGCGCAACCTCGCGCTGGTCACCCAACGGCCGACGAGCTGACCCGGCGCTAGCCTCGGCTGCACGATGAGCAGCCCCCGATTTCGCTTCGCGCCCTCGCCGACAGGCTTCTTGCATGTGGGTGGCGCGCGTACGGCGCTCTACAACTGGGCGTTGGCCAAGCGACTCGGCGGCACGTTCGTGTTGCGCATCGAAGACACTGACGAAGCCCGCAACCGGCCCGAGTGGACCCAGGGCATCATCGACGCGCTGGCCTGGATCGGTGTCGCTGCGACCGACGCCGCGTTCGAAGGCCCGTACTTCCAGAGCACCTATGCCCACGCTCACATCGCGGCGGCGCATCGCCTGTTCGAATCGGGCATGGCGTACTACTGCGACCTCACCAGCGAGCAGATCCAAGAGCGCGCCAAGGCAAACGACAAGCCCGGCTACGACGGCTACTCGCGTGATCGTGCTCTTGGAGCGGCTCCTGGTCGAGTACTGCGGTTCCGCGTGCCGGCGGGTTCCACCGTGGTGCACGACCTCGTGCGCGGTGATGTCACGTTCGAGAACGACACCATCGAAGACTTCGTATTGCTGCGCGGCAACGGCAGCCCGATGTTCCACCTCGCCAATGTGGTCGACGACATCGAGATGCGCATCACCAACGTGGTGCGCGCCGAGGAGCATCTGCCCAACACGCCCAAGCAGCAGATGCTGTGGCAGGCGCTCGGGGCCGAACCGCCCGTGTGGGCCCACGTACCGCTGTTGGTGAACGAGCAGCGCAAGAAGCTGTCGAAGCGTCGCGACAAGGTTGCGCTCGAGCAGTATCGCGACGAGGGCTACCTCGCCGAGGCGATGGTGAACTACCTCATGACGTTGGGGTGGGCGCCTCAGGGTGACACCGAGATCGTGCCGTTCAGCGACATCCAACGCGACTTTCGCCTCGAAGACGTCAACCACTCACCCGCCTACTTCGACCTCAAGAAGTTGGCCGCGTTCAATGGTGAGTACATCCGCATGATGCCGCTCGACGATTTCATCACCGCGTGCGAGCCGTACCTGTACGCCGCCGACGTGCCGTGGCCGGCCGACCGATTCGATGCTGCGATGTTCCGTTCGATGGCCGAATTGGTGCAGACGCGGGTGGTCACGCTGGCCGATGTGCCCGGCATGGTCGACTTCTTGTTCCAGGCCGAGCCCGTTGTCGATGAAGCAGCGTGGGCGAAGGCCACCGGAACCCCGGCTGCCGCGGCAACCTATGCCGACACCGTCGACGCGTTTGCCGCGCTCCCGTCGTGGGACGCGGAGTCGCTGAAAGCGGCTCTCGAGGCGGTTGGCGAACGCCACGAGCTCAAGCTCGGCAAGGCACAAGCCGGGGTGCGGGTCGCGGTCACCGGCCGGTCGGTGGGGCCGCCGCTGTTCGAATCAATCGAGCTGTTGGGGTCGGTCGAGACATTGCGGCGGCTACGCAGCCGCGAGGTTGCCGCCGGGTGACCGAGCCGCACTCGTGGCAGAGCGTGACGCCGCCCCGGGGTTTGCCCGAGGTGGCCATCGACGGCGACCCGACACCCGTGGGTGGCATCAGCGTTGTGCGGCGTCGGCGGTGGCCGAGGCGAGTGCTCTGGGGGTTCGTGGTTCTCGTGGTGCTGGTTGTCGGCTACTACGCGATCACGCTGGCGCAAGTGAGGTCCACTGGCCGCACCGACCAAGCCCGTGCTGTGGATGCCATCGTGGTGATGGGTGCCGCCCAGTACGACGGCCGCCCTTCGCCGCAGCTCGCTGCGCGGCTCGATCACGTAGTCGACCTGTGGAAGTTCGGTATCGCCCCGCTCGTGGTGACCACTGGCGGCAATCGGCCGGGCGATCGGTTCACCGAGGCCCAGGCATCGGCCAACTACCTGATCGAACACGGCGTGTCGGCCGACGCGATCCTGCAAGAGCAGACCGGTACTTCGTCGTACGGCTCACTGGTTGGGGTACGCGACTTGTTGCGGGCTCGAGGCGTCAATCGGGTGCTGTTGGTGAGCGATCCGTTCCACATGCTGCGGATTCGACTCATCGGTGAGGAGCTCGGGCTCGAGGCCTACGGGTCGCCGGCGGCAAACGGTTCGCAATCGTGGGGCCGCGAGATGAAGGAGGCAGCCGGGGTTGCGTTGGGTCGCATCATCGGTTTTCGCCGGCTCACCGATCTCACCGGGTAGCGCAGGTGGGAGCTTTCGAGCACGGTTGCTACACTCGACCCGCCTCCGAGGTGACTCGGTTGGTCACTCCTTGGGGAGTGGTGTAACTGGCAACACAGCAG
>JAYTNH010000237.1:0-6302 GCA_043748395.1 Ilumatobacteraceae bacterium
CATCGTGCTGATGTTCGTTGCGCCCTTCGGACTGCTCGGACTGCTCAAGAAGTGGTCCGCGCGTATCGTGTCTGTTACCCCTAAACCGGCGGGCTCCAGTACAATGCGGGCGACCTCCACGGCACTTGTCGAGGGGGCAAGTACCTGACAAGGGAGAACACCCATGATTCGACGCAGACCAGCACGTCTGCTCGCGCTTGTGGCAGTTGGCGCGATGTTCGTCGCCGCCTGCGGCAGCGACAGCAAACAGTCCGACGCAACCACCGCCCCCGGCGCGAGCACCCCGGCCGCAACCACCCCCGTTGACACCACCCCCGGTGCCACCACGCCGGCCGACACCACGCCGGCCACCGATCCGGCTGCGGCCGGATGGGCAGTCAACACCGACGATTGCATCGATCCGGCTGCCGCCGATGCGCCCATCGAGGGCACGGTCAAGATCGGTTCGGCGATGCCGCTCACCGGTGGCGTCGCTGCCGCTGCTTTCGCCCCTGTGAAGGACGGCTTCGATGCTTACATCAAGTACGCCAACGAAAAGGGTCTACTCGGAGACACCAAGATCGAGCTCACCATCGAGGACGACCAGTACTCGAAGGACCTCACCCCCGGCGCCGTTTCGAAGCAGATCGAAGCAGGCGTCAACCTCTTCGCCGGCATCATCGGCTCGCCCAACAACGCCGCTGTTCGCGATGTGCTGAACGACGAGTGCATCCCGCAGCTCAACGCTCTCACGGGTTCACCCGCGTGGGGCGAAGTGGCCGACTACCCGTGGACCACCGGAATCTTGGTGCCCTACAACGTCGAGTCGCGCGTGTATGCAGCTCAGCTTGCCCAGGACTTCCCTGAGGGCGCAACCGTCGGCCTGTTCTACGTGAACAACGAGTTCGGACAGGTGTACGCCGATGCGTTCAAGGAACTCGCCGCCGAGTACAACCTCACCATCGTCGACGAGCAGACCATCGAGGCCACCGACGCCAATCCGCCCACTTCACAGGTCACCAGCCTTGCCAGCAAGGCCCCCGACGTGATCATGGCGGTGCCCCTGGGCGCTGGTTGTATCAGCTTCTTGGGTGAAGTTGCAGCCAAGAAGGCCGAGAACACCGGCTGGACTCCGGCCACCTACATCACCAACACCTGCGCGAGCAGCCTCATCCTCGGTGCCGCTGGCCCCGCGGCCGATGGCCTGTTCACGTCGAGCAACCTGGTCGACGTCACTGACCCGGTCAACGCCGCGCTTCCGGCTGTCAAGGAGTACATCGACTTCATGACCGCTCAGGGCAAGGCCGACATCGTGGCCACGGCCACCGCTGGCTGGCAGACCGGCGAGGTCACCGTCGCCATCCTGAAGCAGGCCATGGACTCGCCGGCCGGTCTCACCCGGGCGTCGATCATCAATGCTGCCCGCAACTTCACCTACACGCCCAGCCTGGTGCGTGACGGTGTGGTGGGAACCAACAATGGCGAGGCCGATCCGTTCACATTCGAGAGCCTGCAGGTGTTGCAGTACAACGCCACCGATGCAACGTTCACGAGCGTCGGCAGCCTCATCACCGAGTTCGAGACCAAGTAACTCGACACACACCTACTGAAACGGCCCACCCTTTGCAGGGTGGGCCGTTTCGCGTTCCCGGCTCGTTGCGCGATTGGTCGCATCGGTAGATTGCCCCGAGGGGGTAGGCACCATGTCCGAGCAGGAACAGACAGCACGCACGCTGGTTGTTGTCGACGACCCTGCTCCCGCAGTGCGGCGGCTCACGCTCAACCGCCCGACCAAACGCAATGCCCTCTCCAATGCGCTGCGCACTGAACTGTTCGCGGCGTTGCGGGCGGCCGATGCGGCCGCCGAGGTACGCGTGATCGTTGTTCGCGGCGCCGGCTCGTGTTTCTCGGCTGGCTACGACCTTGCCCAAGATCCCACCGAGTCGCTGCCATGGGCAATCACCCGGGCCGATGGTGGGTGGGCGCGACACGTGTTGCACGGATGGTTCGAGATGATGGACCTCGCGACACCAGTCATCGCCCAGGTGCACGGGTATTGCCTTGCTGGCGGCACTGAACTCGCGACGGCGTGCGACCTCGTGTACGTCGCCCACGACGCGCAGATCGGATACCCGCCCGTGCGTTCCATGAGTTCGCCCGACATGGCCTGGCATGTGTGGCTCATGGGCATGCGCCGTGCCATGGAAGCGATGCTCACCGGCGACTCGATGAACGGAGACGAGGCGGTGGCCGCTGGCTTTGCGAATCGAGCGTTTCCTGCCGATCAACTCGACGACCGGGTGCTCGAGATTGCGCTACGTGTGGCGAAGGTGGCTCCCGATCTACAGGCCCTCAACAAGCGCGTGGTGCATCGGGCAATGGAGGCCATGGGCATGCGCGATGGCATGCGCGCGACCGCCGACATCAACGCGCTCGGCTTTCACCAGCGCAGCTCGCGCGCCTATCTTGCGCAGCTCGCGCAGGGGGTCACGCAGGCACTCGACGAACGTGATGGCCAGTTCGGCGACTACCGCACCAACCCACCTTCTCACCCCACCGCCGGAACCTGACCATGCCTGTTTCCCTCGACGATCTTCAGACCATCCGGTACGAGGTGATCGACCCCGGCGAACACGGCATCGCCGTGGTCACGCTCGATCGCCCCGAGAGCCGCAATGCGCAGAACAAGCGGATGACCTACGAGATGAGCGCCGCCTACGACGATGCCTCGCGTCGCACCGATGTGAAGGTCATCGTGTTGCAGGCTGACGGCCCGCACTTCAGTAGCGGCCACGATCTGCGTGACGCCGAGAGCCACCGCAACTTCGAGCTCATGAGCACATCCGGCGGATTCGGGCGCGAGGGCCAAGAAGGGCACATGGCGCTGGAGGAGGAGATCTACTTCCAGATGTGCTGGCGGTGGCGCAACATTCCCAAGCCGGTGCTGGCGGCGGCGCAAGGTAAGACCATCGCCGGTGGTCTCATGCTGCTGTGGGTTGCCGACATCATCGTCGCTGCCGACAACGCCCTGTTCAGCGATCCGGTGGTCGGTATGGGCGTGAACGGCGTCGAGTACTTCGCGCATCCGTGGGAGCTCGGCGCCCGCAAGGCCAAAGAGCTGCTGTTCACAGGCGACTGGGTGTCGGCTGACGAGGCTCACCGTCTGGGCATGGTGAACCACGTGGTGCCAGAGGCCGAGCTGCGGGCGTTCACCATGACCATGGCGCAACGCATCGCGCAGCGCCCGAGCTTTGCGCTGAAGCTCGCCAAAGAGAGCGTCAATCAGACACTCGAAGCTCAGGGACAGTGGACTGCGTTCCGCTCGGCGTTTTCGCTGCAACACCTCGCCCACGCGCACAACCGCATTCGGTTCGGCATTCCCATCGACCCAGGCCCGAAGCGCCCCGCGTGACCAAGCGCACGCCTGTGGCCAAACGTCTCGGGCGACCTCCCGATGTCGATTCGGCTGCGACCCGCGACCGGTTGCTCGAAGTGGCTCGTGCCGCCTTCGCCCACCACGGGTACGACAGCACCACCAACAAAGAGATCGCGGCGGCCGCCGGCATCACCACGGGCGCGATCTACCACTACTACCCATCGAAGGCCGACCTCTACCTTGCGGTCTACGAATCGGTGCAGCGCATCGTGTTCAATGCGTTCGACTCGGCTGTGGTTGGGCACACCGGTCTGATCGCCCGTTTCGGAGCGGCGCTCGACATCGCCGTCGAGTTGAATCGACACGACCCATCGTTCGCCGGGTTCCTCGTTGGCGTCACGGCCGAATCTCAACGCCGCTCAGAGATCGCACGACGCATCGGCTCGGCTGGCACCACCAACACCGGATTCGTGACTCGTCTCGTCACTGACGCACACCAATCCGGCGAGCTTGCCGATGGGGTCGATCTGCGTGCGCTCGAAGACCTGCTCAACTTGGTGTTGTCGGGACTCGCCCAGTTCAGCAACCAGACCCGCGACGTGACTCGTCATGCCTCGACCGTGGATGTGTTGAAACAGTTCTTGGCAGGCACGTTGCTGCAACGCGCCGGCTGAACCAGATGTCGCTGACGACTCTCAGGCGAGCACCGGCTGGGGGACGACACGGGTGGTGCGCGCTCGGCGCGCCGAATCGACGGTGAGCACGACGAGGCCGATCCAGACGAGCAGGAACCCGACGACCCGCGACGGAGGAAGGGCTTCGTGATACGCGAGCCATCCGAGCAGGAAGTTGATCGACGGAACCGAGTACTGCATGGGGCCGAGAACCGTGAGTGGCACGCGATGGGCTGCGTATGCGAACGCCATGAGCGGGAAGATGGTCACCACGCCGCTCAGCGACAGGAGCATCACGTGGCCACCGGTGGCCGACGACACCACGCTCGTGGCCTTGCCCGACAGCAGCGTCACCATCACGATCGCTGGCACGAGTAGCACGACCGACTCCGCCGCCATGCTCTCGACCGGTGTGAGCGGTACCTGTTTCTTGAGGTATCCGTAGCCCGTCCACGAGCCGGCGATGGCCAGCGCGATCCATGGAACGCGTCCGTACGACGCCGTGAGCACGGCCACCGCTGCCGCCCCGAACACGATGGCCACCCACTGCGCCCGCCGCAGCCGTTCGTGAAGCACCAGTACGCCCACGGTCATGGTACCCAGCGGCGCGATGAAGTAGCCGAGTGCTGTCTCCATGACACGGTCGTGCACCACCGCCCACACGTACGACGTCCAGTTCACGGTGAGCAGAACCGCCGCGACGGTCACTCGTACGAGCAGGGCTGGCTGGCGCAGCACTGGTCGAAAGTGCGTCCAGCGACGGGTGGCAGTGAGCACGATGGTCATGACGACCGCAGACATGATGATGCGCCAGCCGATGATCTCGAACGCATCGAATCTGCGCAGTTGCTTCCAGTAGATCGTGAGCAAGCCCCACGCGAGGTAGGTGGCAATGCCAGCGATCACTCCCTTGCGCAATCGCTCGGTGTCACTCACAGAACGTCGACGCTACGACCCAACGACGCACGCAGCCAACGCATTGAGCTCGCGCGAGCGCACGAAGTCGGCGCACGGATTTTGTTGCAGAGTGTCGTGGAGGAAGCAGAAGCTGAGCCCGGTGGTGGGTTCGAGCCAGCACAGTTGGCCTCCGGCGCCGTGGTGGCCGAACGCCGCGGGCAGGTTGGGGAACCATCGGTGCGCCCAGTAGCCGTCGGCACCGGCCATGCAGCCGGCGATGGTGCGGCTGGCAGGAGTGCCATCGGATGTGTTCAGGCTGCCGTTGCGAATGGTGCCGATGGCGTCGTCGAGCCAGCGCTGGGGAAGCACTCCACCACGGTTGTGGAGGAAGTGCTGGTACACCAGAGCAATGTCGGTCGCGCGGGCGATGCCGCCTCCGCCGGGTATGCCGGCCGCGCGGGCCATGGGGATGTTGAGCGAGAGCAGCGCCTCGGGGCTCACGGTGGTGTCGGGCACTAGATCATTGCGGCCGAACACCCGTGCCATCTCAGCCCGATCGGCAACTTCGCCCGCGACGCGGACGTTAATCACCGGGCCAACCGGCTCGCCCAGCACACGCGTGGCGCCGGCCGGCTCGGTGATGAGATCGTGCACCTGCTGCTGGTACGGGTGGCCGCTGAGCGTTTCGATGAGCTCGGCGATCACCCAGTGCGCCGCGATGGGGTGATACTCGGTGCGCGAACCCGCCGGCCACTCGAGTGTCCAATCGGCGAACTGCTCGCGCCTGCCGGCGCTGGTGCCCCAGTGCTTGGGTCCGATGAGGGCCTGCGGGAAGCCCCCTTGCATGGTGAGCAACTGCAGCACCGTGACGTCGCCCTTGCCGTTGTCGGCGAAGCCGGGCAGGTAGCTGCCCACCCGTGCTGTGAGCTGCAGAGCGCCGTTGGTCAGGTGGGGGAGCAGTGCCATTGCGACCAACGTCTTGGTTGCCGAGAAGATGACGAAGCGCGACTGGTCGGTGGCCGTACCGAACGACTGCGCGGCCACGATCTCGCCGTGCAGACCGATGGCGAACTGCGCTGCCGTGCTGGCCCCCGACTCGACCTCGTGTTTGGCTCGTGCGGCGAGTGCCGCTACCGCTTGTGCGTCGACGCTGCTCATTGCTGTTTCCAACGGTTGAAGTAGGTGACGCGTTCGGCGGGCAGGCGAGTGGCGACCTTGAAGTCGTCGCCGGTGTAGTACGCCACGGGGGTCATTGCCACCTGGCTCACCGTGGCAGGAATGCCGAGCAGATCTGCTGCTTCCTGCTCATACTCGAGGTGCAGCGTGGTCCATGCGGTTCCGAGCCCACGGCTGCGGGCGGCGAGCATGAAGCTCCA
>JAYTNH010000238.1:0-7406 GCA_043748395.1 Ilumatobacteraceae bacterium
CGCTCACCGGTATTGCCAACAATCTGCTGCCCTTCTGGCTCACGCAGTACCCCGATCATCCCCTGCATGCCACGACCTCACTCATCGCCGCCGCCAAGCAGGTACGCGGGCTGGCCGAGCAGGGTGACGAATTGGCCAAGCAGATCTTTCGCCAGCAAGCCTTGGCGCTCGGGCATCTGCTCACCATCGTCTCGAACGTGGTCGATCCCGATGCGTTCTTCGTCGGCGGGGGAGTGGTAGAGGCCGAACCGGCGTTTCGTGACGAGTTCGTAGCGCAGGTGCAATCGGGAACGATGCTGCGCGACGAGCAGCGGCGTGCCGTCACGTTCGCGCTGGTGCCCGACCTCGACATGGCGGGCGCGCGTGGCGCTGCACTCGGGGCGCTGCAGGCGGTTCGCCCCGAAGGCTGAGTCGCGGTCAGCGCCGTCAGATCGTCGGCGAAGTGGGCTGCAGCAACGCTTCGGCGATTGCCGATACGTGGGCCCGAGCTGCCGTCGTGGTGAGCATGCCGGTGAGCCACCGCGAGCTGACTCCCTCGACGCACGCCGACAAGCGCTGGCTCGCGGCGATGGGGTCGATCGAGCGGTGGATCGAGCCGTCGGTGTGGCCCAATGTGATCAGTTCGGCGATGTCGTCGTTCCAACGCTGAGTGAGGCTGGCGATCGTCGGGCGTAGGGCCTTGTCGAAGATTGCCGCATCGCGTAGCTCACCCCATGCCGCCGAGTTGGTGCGCACCACCTTGTTGTCCTGGATCTCGTCGATCAGCACGCGCTGCAACCGTTCGTGGGCGGTGCCTGTGCCGTTCGCGGTGTATGCGTCGGCTCGTTCGCCGATGTGTTCGAGCGCTGCCTGGAGCAGCCCTGAGCGATCGCCGAAGTGGTGGTAGATCAATGCCGGCGAGACGTTCGCTCGCTTGGCAACCAATTCGACGCGTAGCCCGCGAGTGCCCGAGCGAGCGATCTCGTCGATCGCCGCCACGAGCAGCGCTGTTCTTCGATCGTTCATCGGTGCCCCCTTGCGGCCGATCGTAGCGGTGACTGAAAGTTTGGTCAATGCCATGATGATGGTGCGATGTCGCTGAGATCTCTAGGGGGACCGATGGTTGAGTTCGAACTGATCATGCGCGACGAGCCGTTGCCGTCGCCGTTCCGCATCGGCGCCTCGGTGGTGACGAACACGTTGCGCGTCGGCGCAGTGCAGTGCGCATGGCACCCCGACCCGTTGCAGCACCGAGAGACGTTGCAGCACGGGGTGCGGCTGGCGGCCGAGCAAGGCGCAACGGTGGTGCTCATGCAAGAGCTCACATTGTCGCCCTACTTCTGCATCGACCCCAATGTTCCCGACGCGCTCGTTCGCTTCGGCGAAGACGTCGAGACGGGGCCCACCGTCACCATGGCTCGCGAATTGGCGATCGAGTTGGGTGTCAGTGTGCATGCCTCGTTGTACGAGCGCACGGCCGATGAGCGCGGGTTCAACACTGCCATCTGCGTCGATCCGACGGGTCGTCTGCTGGCACGTACCCGCAAGACTCACATTCCCGAGTTCGACTACTACCACGAACACCTCTACTTCGAGCCTGCCGACACCGAGTGCCCCGTCACCGACGTCGCCGGTACGAACTTTGCCTTCCCCACCTGCTGGGATCAGTGGTTTCCCGAACTGGCTCGCTGTCTGTCGATGGACGGCGCCCAGGTCATCGTGTACCCGACCGCGATCGGGAGCGAGCCGAACATGCCCGAAGCCGACACGCAAGGCATGTGGCAGCAGATCATCGCCGCTAACGGGCTTGCCAACGCCACGTTCATGATCGCCGTGAACCGCATCGGCACCGAGGGTCCGCTCACGTTCTATGGGTCGTCGTTCATCAGCGATCCCTACGGTCGCGTCGTGGTGCAGGCACCGCGCGATCGCCCGGCGGTGCTGGTGGCCGACCTCGATCTGGGTCAGCGTGATGACGTGCTCAGGTTCGGCCTCATGTACACCCGTCGCCCCAACCGCTATGGGCGCATGCTCGACAGCACCGACCTGGGACGACCCTCACAGGGGTAGGTTCACTCCTGCGGGAATCTGCTGGGTGATGCAGTGGGGCCCGCCGCCGCCGAACGCGATGCACTGGCCAGCCACGCCGACGACCTTGCGGTCGGGGTAGATCGTGCGCAGTCGTTCGAGGGCTCGGTGATCGCGATCGGGGTCTGTCTTGTCGGCCGCGATCGGCACGATCACCGCGCCATTCGCCAGGTAGTGGTTCGCGTACGACACCGGCGCGTCGGCACCAGGATCGAGCACGGCCACCTCGAACGGTCGTCCCTTGGCGTCGCGGGCGAGGTGCAGCGCGGCGAGGTTGGCGATTCCTCGCTCGTGTTCGGGCGACCGCTTATCTGACACTGCTTCGAGCATCACCGTGCTTGGCCCCACGAACTGCAGCACGCCGTCGACGTGGCCATCGGTGCCGGCCGCACCTGTGTCGAGGCTGTGGCCCCACGGCAGCCACACGACGGTGGTGACTCCCAGGTGATCGCGGAGCCCTTGCTCGATCTGATTGCGGGTCATGCTGGGGTTGCGGTTCGGGTTGAGCAAACACTGCTCGGTCGTGATCAACGTGCCGGCACCATCGACGAAGAACGACCCGCCTTCCAGTACGAACGGCGCATGGAAGTAGGGCAATCCCAACCATTCGGCGAGCCGTTGTGACAGGCGCGCGTCATCGTCGTGCGGGTGCCAGCGGTTGCCCCACGCGTTGAACCCGAACCCAACGACGGCGACGTCGCCGGTCGAGTTGCGTACGAATGCCGGACCGCTGTCGCGCGCCCACGAGTCGTTGATGGGAATCTCGATCGGCGTTACCGCAGCGCCGCAATGGGCACGCACGTCGGAGGCCAGCCCTGGGTTGCACACCATCACCACTGGCTCGAATTGAGCGATCGCATCGGCCACCTGTGCGTAGTCGCGCTTGGCGTCGGCAAGGCGTTTCCCCCACAGTTCGGCCCGCGATGGCCACGCCATGAGACAGCCGGCGTGCGGCTCCCATTCGGCCGGCATGGCGTAACCGGCCTGGGCTGGAGTGTCGGCGTCGGTTGTCATGAACCGAGTCTCGCACTAACTGAATATTCAGTCAACGAAGAAGCAGTGCACCACCTGCCGCGAGGGCGTCGATCTCGTGGTCCTCGACGCCGACTTCGCGCAGTATCTCGCGACCGTGTTCGCCCAGCATGGGAGCCTGGCGTCGAACGGAGGCGGGCGTCTTCGACAGCCGTGCGCCAGGCATGATGCTGTGGTAGTCGCCCGCCAGCGGATGGTGGTCGAGCGGCAGTTCAGCGGTGATCTCGTCGAGTGTGCGCACCGCACCTGCAGGGATGTCGTGCCGCGCACAGAACTCGATCCAGAACGCCGTCGTGCGCGTGGCGAGAATCGGTCCGAGCAGTGAGTAGAGCTCGGCTGCCGCGCCGAGTCGCGAGGCGGCGGAGAGCACTCGCTGATCGTCCACCAAGTCGGTGCGACCGGCCTCGCTGAAGATGTCGTTGTAGTTGCGACGCGAGTAGGGCAACACGGCGAGCCAACCATCGCTGGTCTGGTAGGGCCGCCGATCGCGAGCCACGATGCGGCCGTAGCCCGCGGCGCCCAGCGGTGGTTCGGGGATGGCAGCGCACCCGTGCTCGACCAGCGAGAACGAGGTGAGCGCGTCGATCATCGGCACCTCGATGAACTGGCCTTGGCCGGTGCGTTCGCGATGGAACAGCGCGGCCATCACCGCGTAGGCGATGGTGAGACCGGCCACCTTGTCGGCGATCAGCATGGGCGCCAGGGCGGGCACGCCGCTGTGCAGTTCGAACGTGTGGGCGATGCCAGAGGCAGCCTGAATGACGTCGTCGTACGCGGGCCGGTCACCGTCGGGCCCGTCGGAGGGCCACCCGTGGGCGCGGCACATCACGATGTCGGGTCGCACGGCGCGGACGGCGTCGTAATGAAGTCCGAGTCGACGTAGTGGGCCGGGCCGCAGGTTGGTCACCATCACGTCGCACGTCGCCGCAATGCGCAACAACGCGTCGACCGCCCCGGGCTGTTTCAGGTCGAGGCAGATGTTGCGTTTGTTGCGCAGCAGATTGAGGCCCACCACCGACATGCCCTCCACCGGCTGGGGTCCCATGACCCGGTTGGTGTCGCCCTTCGGCGCTTCGACGCAGATCACGTCGGCACCGAGATCGCCCATGATCTGGGTTGCGAACGGACCCATGATCACCGACGACAGGTCGAGTACTCGTACGCCTGTGAGCGCACCCGAGGGCAACTGATCGGTCATGGTCGAAGTCTGGCAGCATGAGGCGTGGTCGCCGTTGGTATCGATGCGTGCAAGGTGGGTTGGGTAGCCGTAGTGCTGCGCCCGGGCCACCCGGTCGCGGCACATCTGCTGGCGTCGATCGACGATCTCACCCGGATGGTGCCCGACGCAACGACGGTCGGCATCGACATCCCGATCGGATTGCTCGCGGCCGGTTGGCGAACGGCCGATGTGGAGGCGAAGAAGCTGCTGGGCAAGCGGGGCAGTTCAGTGTTTCTCACACCGGTTCGTTCCGCGTTGCAAGCGGCGACACACGCCGAGGCGAGTCGAATCTCGCGTGATGCGACCGGTGGCGGCATCAGCCAGCAGGCGTTCGGTCTGAGCGCCAAGATCCTCGAGGTCGACGCGTGGCTCGGCAGTGCAGCGCGCCCATGGTGCACGGTGTGCACGGTGTGCGAGGTTCACCCCGAGGTGTCGTTCGCAGAGATGTTGGGTCATCCCGCCAGCGCGTCGAAGAAGACGTGGCAGGGCATGGTCGAGCGTCGGGCTGCCCTCACCGCGGCAGGGATACTGCTCGACGACGTAGATCAGACCGTCGGCGCGCGAGTCGGCACCGATGACATGCTCGACGCCGCGGCCGTCGCATGGTCAGCACAGCGCTTGGCCGACGGAACGGCCCGATCGATACCCGAACACCCGCAGGTGTCCGACAACGGTCGACCGATTGCGATCTGGGTCTGAGCCTGGCGAGCGTTTGTAATCTGTGCAGAAATCTATACAGTATCGGTGTGGCGATCATTGGGTACGCGACCGAGACGGTTTCTATCACCGACGCGTCAGCGCGGGGCGTGGCTGGGCTCGTTCGTGAGGCCGAGGAAGGTCACGAGGTGATCGTTGCGCGCCACGGTCGTGCGGTCGCCGCTGTCATAGGCATGACCCGTTTCGAGAACCTCCGCGAACTCGAGCGAGATCTCCGCAGTGCATGTCTGGTGCTCGCACGCGCGGCGAGCGACAACGGGATCCGGACCAGCCTCGACGACGCGATCAACGCGTTCGGCTTCGACCGCGCCGAGCTCGAAGCTGAGCTCGACGCAGATCTCGCCGTCGGCCGGGACTGACCGGCCTCGCCTCGCCAGGGAGTCGTTATGGATTCTGCCCAGCCGCGCGCCTACGTACGGCTCACCGATCCAGCGGTGGCAGATCTGGTACGCCTTGTCGGCGTCGATCCACAGATCGTTCGCCGGGCGCTCAAGAAGATGTTGCTCCTCGAACGCGATCCAGAGGCCGGCCGTCCGTTGCTTGGCGACTTGATTGGCTGGCGCAAGCTCGTCGTCGGCGACCGTGACTGGCGGATCGTGTGGCGAGTGACCAAGGACGAAGCGGGTAACCAGGTGATCGACATCGCAGAGGTGTGGGCCGTCGGTGCCCGTGCCGATGCCGAGGTCTACGCAGAGGTGAACGATCGCATCGCCGTGATCGGCAGCAACCCGACAACTCAGGCGTTGTCGGAGGTGATCGAACGACTTGGACGAGCTGCGGGCAAGGTCATCACGGCAGCCGAGCCTGTTCATGATCCGGTTCCCCCATGGCTGGTCGACCGACTTGTGCATCAGGTTCACATGTCGCCCGATGCTGTAGCCGAGTTGACCGGGGCACAAGCGATGCAAACCTGGGAGGCGTTCATCACCGCTCGATAGGCCTCAGGATCTTTGTAGTGACCTCGGGCGTTCGGTCATGACACCGCCCGATCAGGCGTCCGCTACCGTCGTCCCGACTGGGAGGGCGGGACAGTGAAGATCTGCTTTGTGGACGAATGGCGCGCTGAGATCAAGGTCGCGGTGGTCGAGGAGTGGCGGGCCGAGATGCTGGTGGCCGAGGTCGAGGAGTATCGCGCCGACATGAAGGTCGCCCGAGTGGAGGAGTGGCGTGCTGATCGGAAGATCGCGTTGGTGGAGGAGTGGCGGGCAGGCGGGACGGCCGGATCAGGAGGCGGGACGGCCGGCGCGGCAGGCTATGGCGGTTCGGGTGGTTATGCAGGTTCCAGTACACCTGCGCGCTCGCTGCCCAACCCGGTGCAATCCGCCGTCTTTGGAGGGTTCTGGTTTGCGCTCGCAATCTGGGCAGGAGCCGCGTTCTGGACCTACGACCAACAGGGGCCCAAGACCCCGCTGATCCTGGCTGTGGTGCTGTGGATAGGGACCATCGCATTGACTGGGCTCATGTCGATCGGTGCGGGTGTGGGTCGCTACGGATCGATGGCAACCGCCGGGTTGCACGGGGTGATCGCCGGTGCTCTGGTCACGATTGGCCAACTGTTCGGGAACTACGACAAGGGACCGGCTGATTGGATGCCGGTGGCTGGCTGGTTTGCCGTGCCAGTGGGCTTCGTCGCAGCCGTTCTGGCCTCTCGACTCGTCCCCGACACCAGGGCTGGAAAGCGGCTCCTCATCGCGGGCTTGTGGATCGTGATCTTCCTCGCCGGCATCTCGGTGTGGGTGGGCTGGACCGGGAACTATTCGAAGTACACGGGGTGATCTCGACCCGACCCCATCCCGTGGCCGAACCAGGTTGCTCTGTCGCTCGTCGTCGGCGCGGCCTCGCCTACTGTGGCAGCGATGTCTGATTCCCCGACGATCCGCAGCCATGCGGCGTTCATCTGGTCGGTGGCTGATCTGTTGCGGGGTGACTACAAGCAGTCCGAGTATGGCAAGGTGATCTTGCCGTTGGTGGTTCTGCGCCGGTTGGACTGCGTGCTCGAAGCCACCAAGCCTGCGGTGTTGAAGCGCCATACCGAGTTGGCGGGCCGGATCGAGAACATCGAGCCGGTGTTGCAGGCGGCAGCAGGTGAGCAGTTCTTCAACATCTCTCCGCTCGACTTCCGACGCTTGTTGGATGACCCGGCGAACATCGGCGACAACCTGCGCGCCTACATCGCCGGGTTCTCGGTTGGTGCGCGTGATGTGATCGAAAAGTTCGATCTGGCGGCGCAGATCGCCAAGCTGGATCGAGCGAACCTGTTGTTCTTGGTGATCTCCAAGTTCGCTGACATCGACCTGCACACCGACGCGGTGTCGAACATCGAGATGGGCTACCTCTACGAGGAGTTGATCCGCCGCTTCTCGGAACTCTC
>JAYTNH010000239.1:0-3962 GCA_043748395.1 Ilumatobacteraceae bacterium
CATGGGCGGCCCGCCGCCTGGTCAGCCATGAACCGGCGACGACTCATCTCGCTGATCGCCGCCGTCGTGGTGACGGGCTGCGCGAGCACCGGCACCCAGAGTGTCGAGCCGACGGCCACCACCACGAATGCCGCCACCACGAATGCCGCCACCCCATCGGTTGCGACATCGGTTGCGACGGCTCCAACCACCGACTCGTCGACCTCGTCAACCTTTACCGCCGAGGTGTGGGTCGACAACTGGTTCTCACTCACAGTGAACGGTGTACTCGTCGGTGAGGACAGCGTGCCCATTACGACCGAGCGCTCGTTCAATGCCGAGACGCTCACGTTCGAAGCGACTTATCCCTTGACGATCGCGTTCGTCACGATGGACTACAAGCAGACCGAGAGCGGCCTCGAGTACATCGGCACCGACCGCCAACAGATGGGTGACGGCGGGTTCGTCGCCCAGATCACCGACACCGCCACCGGTGTGCTGGTCGCGGCGACCAACACCGATTGGCGAGGCCTCGCCGTTCAGCGCGCGCCCCTCAACCAGGATTGCGTCAGCTCGGCCGACCCGAACACCGACTGCCAGTTCGAAGCCATCGACGAACCGGCGGGGTGGACCGAGCAGTCGTTCGATGACAGCAAATGGGCTGGCGCCAGCGCCTACACCGCTATGCAAGTCGGCACAAAGGAAGGCTACGACACCATCACGTGGGCCCCGTCGGCCCAGCTGATCTGGACATCGGATCTCGAGGTCGACAACACGATCCTGTGGCGCTTCGTCGTGACATCCTGACAGTGCCCGGCGGCGCCGTCGGCGCCCTCGGCACCGGGCAGACTCTGACCATGCACCGCGAGACTGTCACGTCACATTCCCCCTGGGAGTCCAAGTACGGCTACCGACGAGCTGTGCGCATCGGCAACACCATCGCCATTGCTGGCACGGCGCCGGTCAACGACGACGGCACCACGTACGCGCCCGGAGACGCGTTCGCCCAGGCGACGCGTTGCTTTCAGATCGCGTTGCGGGCGGCTGCCGACTTGGGGGCAGGACCCGAACACGTGATTCGCACTCGCATGTACGTGACCGACATCTCGCGAGCCGACGAGTTCGGACGCGCGCACGGAGCGTTCTTCAACGACCACCCGCCCGCAAGCACCATGGTGGAGGTTCGTGCGCTCATCGAACCCGACATGCTCATCGAGGTCGAACTCGACGCGCTGCTGGCCTGATGCAGCCGCCGACGGCTCAGTCGGCGCCTTGACCTGCGGCCATTGCCTCCATCGTGAACGCGCCGAACTTCACCGTATCGAACGCAACGACCAGCGTCGGGTCGGTCTCGACAATGACGCGGTGAGGCGAGTCGAGGAACTTGGTGAAGCTCTTGCGGTAGGCGTCGTCGGGAGCAATGTCGAGACCCGACAACGCCGGGTAGAACCAGCCCTTGAGCTCGTCGAACCCTGGATCGCCGGCAGCGTGCACGGTGGAGTCACCCTTGTACGAAGCGGTCTTGCCGTTGCGGTTGATCACGATGCCCGACTGGGGGCGGACCTTGAGGGCCGGAACACGCTTGCGTCGGGCCGCACAGGTGGTCCAGAACTTGCCGTCTCGGTAGACGTAGGCCACCACGACCCCGACCGGATAGCCCTCCTTGTTGGTCCAGTTGAAGATGCACTCGCCTCCACCCGAGACCAATGCCACTTCGGCATCGTGATCGAGCTGCATGGTGGTGAGATCTTCGTAGTCGACCGGCGTGTCGCTCATGGCGCTCCCTTGATGTCGTGATGTAGCAATGTCGTGACGTAGCACGACTAGGGCACTGACGCCCGCGGCGTCAACGTAGCGAAGTCGGTTCGAGTGCGACGAGCGCAGCTCCCGTCACTACGCCAAGCCCGTCGAGGTCGAGCCAGACATCGCACTGGGCGCGTGGCCCTTCCGGGTGATCGATCAGTGCGGTGACCCGACCCATCGCGGTCACCGCCTCGCCATCGAGCACCGGCCGCCCGAACGACACGGTGAGCCGCCGCACACATGACGGGCCGGCCCACGCCATGAGCATGTTGACGATGTAGCTGAGGTTGAGCGGACCCTGATTGATCACCCGCCCCCCGAGACCGAACGCTGCATTCGCGTCGGCATCCCAGTGCACCGGGTAGGGGTCGCGCAAGATCGCCGCCATCGTTCGCATCCGGGCCGGATCGACGCTCGCCATGGCCCACGGCGGAATCTCATCGCCAACACGCACGATCATGCGACCCTCCTGAACAGCCAGCGGTTCGTAACCCGCGCCACGAGTTCAGATCCGTCGAACATCTCGATGCGAAATGCCACGCGATCGACGACCGCTCCACCATCGGCAACGATCCGTTCCACCTCGGCGATCGAGCCTGCCATCCGGTACTCGATGTCTTCTCGCAACGGGCCGAAGTACTCCCAGTCGTAGCTCTCCAAACCAACGGAACCTGCGCCTTCTGCGCCACACAACTGGAACAACTCGGTGATCGAGGTACCCACGCCGGCGATCGGCACGTGAAACAACGCGACCGGATGCACCAGTCCGTCGGGCATCGGCTCACGTCCGGTGCACTGGGTCAGTAGCCAGTTCTCCCAATGCTCGATCCGGTAGTGACCGCTGGCGAACTGGTGGCCAACAAGCTCGGTCAGCGATTCCTCGGTAGGTGATGTCTGCATTGCCCGACTGTAGGTGGGCGGTGTCGGGCAAGTGACAAGCTGCAGCCATGACCACGACCATCGATCGGTTTCGGGGACTCCACGCGCACGGCACGTTCGTGATGCCCAACCCCTATGACATCGGCTCGGCACGACTGCTCGAAGCCTTAGGTTTCTCGGCGCTGGCATCGACCAGCGCCGGAATGGCCGCAACGCTCGGTCGACTCGACATGAAGGTGAGCCGTGACGAGTTGCTCGACCATGTAGGCCCGCTTGCCCACGCCACCGCCCTACCCCTCAACGTCGACTCCGAACGATGCTTCGCCGATGATGTGCAGGGCGTCATGCTCACCGTCGAACTGCTGGTCGAGGCAGGTGCGGCGGGCTGCTCGATCGAGGACTGGAATCCGGCCACCAACTCGATCGACGCCGTCGACGTTGCCACCGATCGGGTCTGTGCGGCCGCAGCAGGAGCCGCAGCATCCGGACTCGTACTCACTGCGCGCTGCGAGAACCACCTGCATGGCATCAGCGACCTCGACAACACCATCGCCCGCCTGCAGGCGTACATCGGCGCCGGAGCCGACGTCGTGTACGCGCCCGGCCTCGCCGATCTCGGTCAGATCGCCGCCGTGGTCAACGCCTGCTCGGTACCGGTGAACGTGCTCATCCTTCCGGGCGGCCCGAGCGTCGCCCAACTCGCCGACGTTGGCGTACGTCGGGTGTCGACGGGCGGCCTGCTGGCGAACATTGCGTTCGGCGCGATGGCGGCCGCCGCGCAACGTTTGCGCGACACGGGCCTCATGGCGAGCGACGAGCCGTACGTGCCCACTTCGCTCAAGGTCGCGGCGTTTCGTGACTGACGGAGTTGATCACCAAGATGCCGGCGAGTTCTCCGCATGGCTGGCCAGGTCGAACACGCCATCGCCCGCTCGGACAGCTCGGACGTGCCCTGTGGAACCTGTTCGGGCTGCTGCACGTCGTCGCAGTTCATCCACATTGCACCCGACGAAGTCGACGCGATGGCGCACATCCCGCCCGAGTTGCTGTTTCCATCACCCCGGCTCCCCCGCGGCAACGTGCTGATGGGCTACGACCAACACGGGCACTGCCCCATGCTGGCGGATGGTGCGTGCACGATTTACGAGCACCGCCCGCGCACTTGCCGCACCTACGACTGCAGGGTCTTTGCAGCCGCCGGCATCGAGATCGACGACGAGACCAAGACCAAGATCGCAACGCAGGTTGCACGGTGGGCGTTCACGTACGGCTCGACGCAAGCACGAACGCAGCACGACACG
>JAYTNH010000240.1:0-2927 GCA_043748395.1 Ilumatobacteraceae bacterium
CGTGCTCGGTAGTCGACAAACATGTCGCCATCGAAGGTGGCGACGGTGCGCGCGTTGCACTCGACGAGCAGGCAGTTCATCGCGACGGCTGCAGCTCCGGTTGCGTCGATCCACCCACTGAGGGCCACCGCCAGTACGGGTTCGTGCAGGGTGGGGAGTACCTCGTGCAGAACGTACGCGTTCGTCATGACCATTGCTCCAGCATGGCGCTTGCGTTCGCTGCCGCGGCATCGACCTGCAGCTTGAACGGTTCGAGCTCGGACGCTTCGCGAATGCCGAGCGCACCGCCGAGGTAGCGGGCGTACACGCCTTCGAGGATGCAGGCCAGCTTCCAGTAGGCGAACGAGACGTAGAACGGCAGTTGGCTGAGGTCGCGTCCGCTCACTTGCTCGTAGCGCGTCGCCAGGTCGGCGCGATCGAGGAAGCCGACTGCATTCGATGCCTGCCCGGTCCACGCCGACGCGGCATCGTTGGGTCCGGTCCAGTACACCTGCAACAGGCCGACATCGGCAAGCGGATCGCCCAACGTGCAGATCTCCCAATCGAGCACCGCAACGACCTTGCCATCGTCGCCGACCATGCAGTTGTCGAGCCGGTAGTCGCCGTGCACGATGGTTGCCGGGCCTTGCTCGGGGATTCGATCGAGCAGGGCATCGTGCACGTCATCGACCGCCGGCAGGTTGCGTGTCTTCTGTGCGTTCCACTGGCCGTACCACCGCTTGAGTTGGCGGGCGATGTAGCCCTCGTGGCGACCGAGGGTAGACAGGCCGCTGGCGTCGAGGTCGACCGTGTGGATGGCGGCCATCGTGTCGACCAGCGACTCGCCCGCCGTGCGCCGTGCGGTCGGGGTGAGCACTGCTTCGGCGGTGGCACGATCGCGGATGACGTGGCCGTTGACAAAGCCCATCACATAGAACGGGGCGCCGTTGATGGCGATGTCGTCGCACATGGCCAACGCCGGCGGGACCGGAACCGCCGACCCCTGGAGGCTGCTGATGATGCGATGCTCGCGACCGACGTCGTGGGCGCTCGCCAGCACATGACCGAGCGGTGGACGACGGAGCACGAATTGTCGACCGTCGATGCCGGTGACCTTGCAGGTGAGGTTGGAGTGACCACCGGCGATGACATCGAAGCGAAATGGTCCGTGAGCCCCGTCCACATTCGCCTCGAGCCAGGCCGAGACAGGATCCGCCTCGATGCCTGGGATGTCGAGACCGGGGCCGTCGCTGCTGGTGTCGCTCATGGTGGTCTCACAGTATCGGTACGAGGCGACCGGTATCGTGCCCTGTATGGCTGTTGACGTGACTGATGCAACGTTCCAGACCGATGTGGTCGACCGATCCAACTCGGTTGCGGTCATCATCGACCTGTGGGCTCCGTGGTGTGGTCCGTGTACCACCCTGGGCCCGCTGCTCGAGAAGGCAACCGATGCGACCGACGGCAAGGTGGTGTTGGTCAAGGTCAACATCGACGA
The DNA here is from genome assembly GCA_043748395.1 of Ilumatobacteraceae bacterium. GTDB lineage: Bacteria > Actinomycetota > Acidimicrobiia > Acidimicrobiales > Ilumatobacteraceae > JAYTNH01. Next base: position 1,478 of record JAYTNH010000240.1, read on the forward strand.
GAACCCGGCCATCGCGCAAGCGTTCCAGGTGCAGTCCATCCCCGCCGTGTTTGCCATGAAAGATGGCCAAGTGGTCGATGGTTTCGTGGGGGCCTACCCCGAGCACGTGGTGCAGCAGTTCGTCGACGCACTGCTGCCCAGCGAGCAAGAGCAGACCGTCGCCACCTTGCTGGCCGAGGGTACCGAGGGCGCCTATCGGGCAGTGCTCGAGCTCGAGCCCGGCAACGAAGATGCCGTCATCGGGTTGGCCGAGTTGCTCATCGCTCGCGACGAGACCGAGCAGGCCCTGAGCTTCTTGGCGCGCATTCCCGAGAACGATCGCACCCGTAGGGTTGCCGCCCTGGCGCGGGTGAACATCGCTCCCGACGATGACCACGAGGCCACGCTCACGGCACTGCTTGACAGTGTGAAGGACGACGCCGACGCCCGCCAGCAGTTCGTCGACATCCTCGAACTAATGGGCGCCGAAGACCCGCGCACAGCGGCATTCCGCAAGCAACTCACTGCCCGCCTGTTCTGACAGGCGCCCGCAAAATTGATGGTTCGGGGCCGCGCTAGGGTGGCCGGCATGTCGATTGAGCGCCGCGACGGGTACCTGCTGTGGGAGGGCGGCCCCTTGCCCCGTGGGGTCGAGGGCATCACGCTCGGCTCGCTGGTCATCGTGCGCCACGGTAAAGCGACGCCCTACCTGCTACGCCACGAACTCGTGCACGTACGCCAGTGGCGGCGGTACGGAGTTGTCGGATTCAGCGCGCGTTACGTCGGTTCATACCTGGTGTGGCGGCTACGTCGCAAGGGTCACCGGGGCGCGTACTTGCGCATTCCCATGGAGATCGAGGCCGATTGGGTGGCCCGCCGCTCGCTGGCCACCGCCGTGCGCGACGAACTGCCCGAGCGCATCGCGTCCTGATTCGCCCTCAATCTCCGGTGAGTCCGTAGCGACGGTGTGTGCTCGCCGCTAGCGTTCGTAGCGGCTTCCCCCAAGTGCTCGTGTGGCGCGTCTGCGCCCGTCATCGGGAGGTTTTGGTGGATCAGTTTCCAGATCGTCCAGCTCCGTCGCGCCCTGTTGCCGAGCGCGTTCGCGACTGGATCGAGTGGTTCGGTACTGCCCGGTTGATCGGTGCGGTGGTGGCAGCGTGTTTGGCTGCCGTCGGTGGCTTGTGGCTGATCCATTCGCCACCTCCCACGACCGAGTCGCGGTTGCCATACGCGGGCGCTCCCTCGACCGCCGTGTCGATCGCAGGGGTGCCGGCTTCTGAGCCGGTTCCGGTGTCGAGTTCAGGCGCAGCCAGTGGCGACGTGGTGGTGCACGTCGCCGGAGCTGTCGCCCTACCCGGTGTGTACCACCTCGACGGTGAGTCGCGCGTGATCGATGCTGTTGCGGCTGCCGGTGGGCTTGGGGTCGACGCCGATAGCGACGCGCTCAACCTCGCCGCGTTGCTGCACGATG
>JAYTNH010000241.1:0-2703 GCA_043748395.1 Ilumatobacteraceae bacterium
TGAAGCTCGGTACCTACGGCTTCGTGCGCATCGCCATCCCGTTCTTGCCCCAGGCCGCCACCAAGTGGGCACCGTTCATCGGTGCGCTCGCAGTGATCGGCATCATCTACGGAGCGCTCGGCTGCCTCGCCCAGACCGACATGAAGCGACTCATCGCCTTCTCGTCGGTCGCGCACATGGGCTTCGTCATGCTCGGCATCAGCACGCTCACGCCGCTCGGCATCAATGCCGCCCTGTTCGGTATGGTCGCCCACGGCCTCATCACCGGCATGCTGTTCTTCGTGGCCGGCTCGGTGAAAGAGCGCTATCACACGCTCGAGATCGGCCGCCTCAGCGGCATGCTCATCCAGATGCCCAAGATGGGCTGGATCCTCGGTTTCTGCGCCATGGCCTCACTGGGTCTGCCAGGGCTGGCCGGCTTCTGGGGCGAGTTCCCCGCAATCCTGAGCGCGTACAACCCGCTGCAGAGTGCCGAGTTCGGCAACCTGTCGCCCGAGTTCTTCCGGGTGCTGATGGTGATCGCCGCTGTCGGCACCGTGCTGGCTGCCGGTTACCTGCTGTGGCTGTACCAGCGCACCGCCTTCGGCGAACCCAACCCCGAGTTCGTGAGTGGTAGCCACGGAGATCATCACGGCGATAACGACGAGATGCACGATGAGATGCACGACGAGATGCACGACGTCGGCATCTTCGAGTGGATTGCCTGGACGCCGCTACTCATCGCCATCGTGGTGTTGGGCGTCTACCCGCAGTTGATGTTCAAGGTGATGGACCCGGCGGTCACCAACTTGCTCGAGGTCTTCAACCGATGATCGCAACCGTCCTCGCCGCAGTCAGCGACTTCAGCGCGCCCACCCTCGATTACCACGCGCTCGCGCCCGAGATCGTGTTGGCTGTCGGGCTCTGCGCGGTGCTGCTCGTCGACCTGTTCGTCAGCGAGGGCAAACGCTGGATCACCGCGTCGTTGTCGGGCTTCGTACTGCTCGGAGCGCTGTTACCGGTGGTCACCGTCGGAGTCACCGGCGACGACGTACGTAGCATGTTCGACGGCCGCTACGTGATCGACAACTTCAGCCTCGTGCTCAAGGCGCTGTTCTTGGTGAGTGCCTATGTGGTGGTGCTGCTGTCGACGAACGAGATCGAGGAGGGCGGCTACTACCAGGGCGAGTACTACGTGATGTTGCTCAGCAGCGTGCTGGGCATGGTGATGATGTGCTCGTCGCGCGATCTGGTCAGCGTGTTCGTGGCCTTCGAATTCCTCTCCATCCCCACCTACATGATGGCGGCGTGGCGCAAGCGTGACCGCAAGAGCAATGAGGCCGGGGTCAAGTACTTCTTACTCGGCGTGTTCGCCAGCGCGGTGATGCTCTATGGCATGAGCCTGCTGTACGGCGCCACGGGCAGCACGCTGCTCACCGACATCGGCGCGCAGGTGACCGCATCGGGCACGCTGGCGGGTGTCGAGGTGCTGGGCGTGGTGTTCGTCATCGTCGGCTTCGCCTTCAAGGTCAGCGCAGTGCCGTTCCACAGTTGGGCACCCGACACCTACGAGGGTGCTCCGCTGCCGGTCACTGCGTTCTTGAGCGTGGCTTCCAAGGCGGCAGGCTTCGTGGCGCTCATGGCCATGCTGTACCTCGCGTTTCCGCTCGCCAGCGATGTCTACCAGCCGCTCATGTGGGTACTGGCGGCGCTCTCGATGACGGTGGGCAACCTGCTCGCGCTGCGCCAGACCAACATCGTGCGCATGCTCGCCTACTCGAGCATCAGTCAGGGCGGCTTCATCCTCATGCCACTGGCCGTTGCCAGCGAGGCCGGCACCACCGGCATGCGTGCGGTCATCGTGTACCTCATCATCTATGCGGCAACCAACCTCGGTGCATTCGCGGTCATCATCGCAGTGAGCCGCAAGACGCGCAGTGGCGAGATCAGCAGCCTCGGCGGTTTGTTCGGCTATGCGCCGGGGCTCGCAGTGCTCATGACCGTGTTCCTCGCGTCGCTGGCCGGCATCCCTCCGCTGGGTGGTTGGTACGCCAAGTTCGGTGCGTTCAATGCTGTGGTCGAGGCCGGAGGCGGTTGGGGATACAGCCTTGCTGTCATCGCCGCCATCAATGCTGTGATCGCCGCCGCCTACTACATGACGGTGATGCGGGAGATGTGGATGAAGCCGGCACCCGACGGCGACGTGACGACCATCCGCGTTCCGGCTTCATTGCAGGCAGCGCTGGCTATCACCGGCATCGCCACCCTGGCTTTCGGCGTGCTGCCCGGCTTCAGCGGTTACGGCAACATCACCGATCTTGCCGGTGCCTTCGTGCGCTGAGCCGCTGCGCGCGGCCATCGACGCAGCCGGAGGCGCCATCGGGTTCGATGAGTATCTGGGCATCGCGCTCTATGGCGTCGGCGGCTTCTACTCCACAGAGGGTCGCGCCGGCCGTCGGGGAGATTTCATCACGTCGCCCGAAGTCGGACCGTTGTTCGGCGCGGTCGTGGCTGCAGCGATTGATGGTTGGTGGCGCGAGTTGGGTGAGCCGGCCGACTTCACGGTGGTCGAGGTAGGAGCCGGGCCGGGCACCCTTGCCAGGGCGGTGAACGCAGCGAGCCCGGCATGCCGTCCGCGCTATGTCGCCGTCGAGGTGTCCGAGACGCAGCGCGCATCGCACCCGCACCACGTCGAGTCGATGCGCGATCTACCTCCGCCTGTGG
>JAYTNH010000242.1:0-2949 GCA_043748395.1 Ilumatobacteraceae bacterium
TCGCGTGAACGTGGTCCCTGCACGTTGAGTTGCGCATACCCCGCTGTGACATCGGTGACGGCCGTACCAGTGCCCTCCATGTGGCGGCGCATCCATGCCTCGACGTGGCGGTGGGCCGTGTCGGTGGCGACGACCCAGAACTGATGGTCGTCGAGCTTGGTCACGGTGAGGTCGGCCTCGAGGCAGCCATCGTCGTTCAACCATTGGGTGTACGTGATCTGACCCGATGCGCCATCGACATCGTTGGCCGAGATGTGGTTGAGCACGCGACCTGCATCGGCGCCCTGCACGACGAACTTCGACATGAATGACATGTCCATGACGATCGCCGCGTTGCGCGCAGCCTCGTGCTCGGCTCGCCAGTGATCGAACCAATGGCTGCGCCCCCAGGTGAGTGGTCCTGGCTCGGCGGTGCTGCCATCTGGTGTGTACCAGTCGGGGCTCTCCCATCCGCTCACGTCGCGGAAGTACGCACCGCGTGCCAGCAACTGGTCGTGCAGCGGCGAGATCTTGGCGTTGCGTGCCGACAACAATGGCCGATCGGGATAGTGGCACTGGTACACCATGCCGAGCGACTCGACCGTGCGCGTGCGGCGGTATTCGGGGTTCGACTGGTAGGGGTGGAGCCGGTCGATGTTCATGGCTGTCACGTCGACGTCGGGGCGACCGTTCACGATCCAGTGAGCAAGCACTCGGCCGATGCCTCCACCGGTGAGGATGCCGATCGAGTTGAGACCAGCGGCCACGAAGTAGTTGCCGAGCTCGGGTGCTTCGCCCACGATCGGCTGGAGGTCGGGGGTGAAGCTCTCGGGTCCACAAAAGAACGTGCGGATACCAATGTCATTGGCAAAGGGCACTCTGCTCATCGCTTTTTCGACGTAGGGCGCCATGCGGTCGTAGTCGGGTTCGATCACGCCGAACGAGAAGTCGCCGGGGATGCGGCCGACGTTCCACGGCGCGCACACGGGCTCGAACAGGCCGATCATCAGCCCCCCGACCTCCTCGCGGTAGTAGCCGTGGCAGCCTGGATCCTCGATCACCGGCCAGTCGCGACCGATGCCATCTACCTGTTCGGTGATGAGGTAGTAGTGCTCGGCGGCCTGTAGCGGAATGTTCACGCCCGACAGTTCGCCGAGTTGCCGCGCCCACATGCCGGCGCAGTTCACCACGTACTCGCACTCGATATCGCCCTGCGCCGTACGCACACCGGTCACCCGGCCACCGTGATGCAGCACGTCGGTCACCGGCGTGTCTTGCCGCATCGTGACACCCAGTTGGCGGGCGCCCCTGGCCAGCGACATCGTCACGTCGACAGGGTTGGCGCGGCCATCTTCGCGTACATAGAAGCCCGCGAGGATGTCGTCGGTACGGGCGAGAGGGAACAGGTCGCCCACTTCGCGGGCCGAGATCTCGTGCACGTCGATGCCGCAGTAGCGGTTGAACGCCGCAACTCGCCGATACTCCTCCAACCGGTCGGCGTCGCTGGCGATCTCGATAAAACCCACGGGGGCGAATCCGGTCGCCAGCCCGGTCTCTGCCTCGAGTCGCGCGTAGAGGTCGCGTGTGTACGTTCGCATCTCGGTAGAGGTGGACGACGTACTTCCGAATGTGACCACCAGGCCCGCTGCATGCCACGTGGTGCCGCTGGTGAGCTTGTCGCGTTCGAGCACCACCACATCAGTCCAGCCGAGATGCGCCAGGTGATAGGCGACCGAGCAGCCGATCACGCCGCCGCCGATCACCACCACGCGGGCCCGCTGCGGCAAGCCTGTCCCCGGTTCGAGCTGTGACATACACCGGAGTCTATTTCGGCATCACCCCTCCCGAACTTTGGTCTTGAGCCGCCGTCGTTCAGCAACCACTCAGCGCCAAAGTTCGGTGGTGTGGTCGGGGTGGGCGGCTACTTTGACTCGATCTCGATCGTCGCCACGTATTCGCCGGCCACCTCGGGACCGAGACCAACCGGATCACTGTCGACGCCGAACAGGTTGCGCAGCCAAGCCGTGACCGCGTGATTGATGATCGGGAAGGTGGTGTCGACCGCAACAGCCGGCGGGATGCAGCCGTCCTCGCCGAGCTTGCGGAACTGGGGCTGCCCGTCGAGGAAGGCACCCAGACCGCTCGCCTCGGCGACGCCGATGATGCCGGTACCGCCGCCGAGGGTGCAGAAGTCGTCGAAACCGTTGTGCCCGACGCCCTCGATCACCCACAGCAAGCTCGGTGCAGGGGCTGCTTCGAAGGACGGCTTGGTGACAGTTGCGGCGGGTACGACTGCATCGACCGAACCGGCGAGAAAGAACGATGGCTTGGCTGGCAACGTTGGCACGGTTGTGGTTGCCGCAGGGTCGGCGCCCCCGCCGCCCAACGCCCCCGACGCCAGGCTCACGTAGCCATCGACCCGTACATCGTCGGCCGCGCCGAGCACTGTGCCGCCACCTGCGGAGTGTCCGACTGCGGCGATGTGTTCGGCGTCAACGTGGCCGGCAAAGCGGCTGGTAGGCGTATCGCCCTCGGCGACGATGAGGTCGATCAGGCCGAGCAGCTCGTTCACCGAGTCGGCTCTGGTGCCGGTTGCCGTACCGCCGAGCACGTTGATGAGGTCGCGCGACGGGTGGTCGGTCGACAACACGATCATGCCCCAGCTGGCAAGGTGCGATGTGAGGAAGCTGCTCTGCAGGCGCATGCCGGTGAAGCCGTGGCTGAACAACACGATGGGGTAGGTGCCGTCGGCCATGTCTGCGTCACGGCCGGCGTCGTACGAGTAGGTGGCGGGTACGTCTGCGGTGAGTAGGGCCTTGATCGCCTCGGGTGTGAAGTCGCGAACGTCGTAGGTTTCGGTGCCGGTGGTTCCCTCGACGGCCGGATACCACACCTCGACGGCATTGCCGGCGGGCAGCGCAAGCGTGGTGACGCCCACGGGGTGAGGCCCAGCGTCCGCGTACGCGCTCG
>JAYTNH010000243.1:0-4707 GCA_043748395.1 Ilumatobacteraceae bacterium
CATCGTGACGCCCGTGCGGTCGTGGAGCGCGCGTAGCGTGCGTCCGAGCTCCTCGGTGTCGGCTTGGGCGATACCGGCGGACGGTTCGTCGTCGCGCACCGACGCGGGTGATGTCGGCACCGCGACCGGCGCAACAGACACCTTGAAGCCGGCGATCATCGACTCGAGGTACTCGGGGCAGTTGTGGAGGTAGAGCGCCAACTTCGACTGATGGCCGAGTCCGACGGCAGGCAGATCGACCGCGAGCGCGTTCGCACGCCGATCGAACTGTTTCCATGAGATCTCGCGATCGCCCATGAACTGGCAGGGCCGGTCGGGTACCGCCGAGGCGATGGCTTCGTAGATGTCGGCAAAGTTCCAGTTCGTTGCTGCAGGGTCGGCGACGGCGATGTCGGACATGGGGTGGATGTCCCAGGTTGGCCGAACTGGTCGTCGGCGAGGCGACCGCAGCCAACTACGGTCGGCCCATGCGAGTGCTCGTAGTAGGCGCAGGTGGCGTTGGTTCGGCGTTGGTCGGCATCGCCGCCCGGCGAGGCGTGTTCGAGCACATCGTGGTCGCCGACATCGACCTCGATCGAGCCAGTCGCGCGGCTGCAGCCGCCGGTACCGCGAGGGTCAGCGCCACCAAGGTCGACGCATCGAACCAGTCCGATCTGGTCGCTCTTGCCACGCACTCCAAGGCCGATTTCGTCGTCAACGTGTGCGATCCGCGACTCAACCCACCGATCTTCGATGCAGCGTTCGAGGCCGGCTGCCACTACCTCGACATGGCGATGCACTTGTCGTCGCCGCATCCCACCGACCCCTACAACCAGGTCGGCGGCGGCCTCGGCGATACGCAGTTCGCAGTCAGCGAGCAGTGGGCCGAACGCGGCCTGCTGGCGTTGTGCGCAATGGGCGTCGAGCCGGGCTTCTCCGATGTCGCCGCGCGGTACGCCAGCGACAACTTGTTCAGCCGCATCGACGAAGTCTCGATGCGCGAGTACGGCCACCAAGCTGTCGTGTGGCAAACAGCAGTTCACCCTGTTGCCGCACTCGAACTCGTGGCCCACGGTGTGTGGCAGGGTGCCGGGGTGATGGGCCCAGAGGCCTTCACCGCCAACCCATTCATGGCGTTGTTGCCCGAGCTCGGGGCGCCCTGGGTGCTCGAGGAGCGCTGAGATGAGCGTGCTCAAGAAGGCCGACGTCGAGGCGTTGTTGAGCGATTACGACCACGATCCGGTCGCAGCGCTGCGACGTGCGCTGGCGCTCGTGCTCGATCTGCCCGACGCAAGCTGGCCGCAGTTGTTGAAGGCTGCGCCGTTCACGTGTGCACGTCGCATCCGCCTGCAGGTCGCAGACCAGGCGGCTCTCGACGAATTGGCAGCCGAGCTCAACGAGCTGCGCGCGCTCGCCGCCCAGCAGTAGGCACTGGCCACCCTCTCGAACCGGGCGGGAGCGGTGCCGCTACACGTCGTTGTTGCCGCCCGGAACAACACCGATCACCGGTTGTGCCAGGCGCATGCGCTGATCGAAGCCTGCTTCAGTGGGCAAGAGTCCGTTGCGATCGGGCCACAGCAACTGCACCACCTCGAACGGAGCCCCGCGTCGCCAGGCGACCGCGGTGCCGAACAGCACGGCGATCACGTCGGCAGCGATGGGCGCGAACACGCACCGCAGGTCGTTGTCGAACAGTCCCGCCAGTTCGACCCCGACAGGAATCTGCGTGCCACCGCTCAGCAGATCGGCAACCAGATCGAACAGACCACGCGCCGCAACGGGCTGCAGCCCGAACAGAGCCACCTCGGGGAAACCGAACGCCTCGGGAAAGCCGATGGTGTAGACGTACCCGGGCTGAGGAGGGTCGAGCTCGGGTCGAGCGGCAACCGGTTCCATCGCCCATCCGTGCGTCTCGATCATCCACTCGATCTTTTCGGCATGCGGGATGTGGAAGTCCGGCAGCTCGTGAGTCACAGCAACGACTCACTTTCGAGGTCGAGCGCGTGTTGTGTGTGGCGGGTGGCCATCGCTGCGAACATCGCCTCGCTGCGCTCGTTCGACCCGACGATCTGCGATGCGATCACACTCATCAGAATGCCTGCGTAGGCATCGCGGGCGTACTGATGCCACAGCTTGGCATCGTCGACCGCGACGCCGTAGCCGGCCAAAGCCGCCCCATAGTCGCGCACCAGGCCGCGCTCTATTTCGCGACGGGTCTCGACCAGCGGTCCGGCGCCCAGGAAGTAGCTGACGTCGGTAGCGCCGAGGCCTTGACCAGGTGTCTGCCAGTCGACCGCCGCCACCGGATAGCCGCCCTGGTCGGTGGCGAACATCAGGTTGTCGAGCCGGTAGTCGCCGTGGGTGACGGTGTAGGGCCCTTCACGCCCATCGATCCAATCGGTGAGTCGCGAGCCGAACCGTTCGATGAGCTCGGCACCTTCGGTGGTGAGGTAGCGACGGTAGGTGTGCATGAAGCTGGGTAGGAACATCGACCACAGCATTGTCAGTTGCGCAGCGTCGTCAGAGGTGCGACGACCGAGCCACTCGAGGTCGTCGAGCGTCGAGTCGCCCCATCGGGGACCATGCAGCTTGGCCAGTTCCAGCACCGACACCCGTGCGTGTTCGGTGGAACAACCGGTGACCTGATTGCCCTGCGCGCCGGGCGCCAGATCTTCGAGCAGCAACACGAACTCACCATCGGACGCGGTCCAGTCGGCGTGGAAGCAACGCGGGCGGCGGATGTCGAGCGTGGGGGCGAGCTCGCTGTAGAACTTCACCTCGCGTTCGTAGTTGCGCAACCCCATTCCCGTGGCGCGGCTGATCGGATCGTCGGACGGCAGCTTGGCGATGAGCGACGTCGGCACCCCGAGCAGATCGGCCTCGCGTGCGTCGGAGGCCACGAGTGCGAGCCTCAGATTCATGCCCACGAGGCCATCCCCGATGCGCTTGGTGCCGGTAACGCTGACCGTCGTGCCCAGGATTTCGCTCAGCCATTCGTCAGTCAGATCATCGGGAGCCATGAAGGCCGACGGTAGCCTGCCGCAGTGGACGCGACGACGATCGTGGGAGTAGTTGCGTTCGCGCTCAGCGCGGTGCAAGTGGTGCAGATGACTCGCTCGGTCACCACCAGCAGCGACCCCAGCGGTGTCTCGTCGGCGACATGGCTGATTCTGCTTGCTCAAGGTGTGGCCTGGGTGGTGTTCGGGCTGGCGGAAGGCCTGTGGCCATCGGTCGCCATCAACGCTCTGCTCGTGATGATGGCATTGCTGGTCGTGCTGAAACTGCTCCCGGGGCGTCCGTTCGGAGTGGTCCTGGTAGCAGGCGGTGCCATGGCGACGATCTGTGCGCTGCTCGCTGCCGGGGGCAGCACGCCACTCGTTGGCTGGATCGCTGCTGCCTGCGCGATCGTGGCGTTCATCCCGCAGGCCACAGCCCTCGCCCGCACCCGCGACACTTCCGGTCTGTCACTCGGTTCGTGGACAATCGGGCTCGTGGGCGTCACCTGCTGGCTCCTGTACGGAATCGGGCTGGGAACCACCCAGATCGTGGTGTCGAGCGTGCCGCCGCTGGTGTGCTCAATCATCATCGTGGCTGCGCTTTTGCGTGAACGTCTCGAGGTCATCGAGGTGTCACCAGCGTGAGCAGTCATCCACCGGCCATCGCGGAGCACATCGATCGTCTCGATCGCGACGGCTACAGCATTGTTCGCGATGCGTTCGACGCCCAACGTGTGGCGGCGCTGAACGCCGACATCGACCGGCTCGAGGCCGAGCTTCGCATCACCCCGTCGTCGAACAGCTTCGAAGGTGAGGCCACCACACGCGTGTACAACCTGCTGGCCCATGGCGCGTTGTACGAAGCGATCCCGGTGCATCCGGTGGTGCTCGCGCTCATGGTCCACCTGTTGGGCGACGGTTGCCTGGTGAGCAGCCTGTCGTCGATCACCATCGGACCGGGCGAGACCGCCCAGCCGATCCACGCCGACGATCAAGTGATGCCACTACCCAAGCCTCACCCGGCGACCACAGCGAACAGCATGTGGGCCGTCACCGACTTCACCGAGGGGAACGGTGCCACCCGCATCATTCCGGGTACCCATGTGGCTGACCACTCCCCCATCTACGGGCAGCACTATCGCAGCGTGGCGGCCGAGATGTCGGCCGGAAGCATCCTGGTGTGGCATGGCTCGCTGTGGCACGGCGGAGGAGCGAACACCACCAACGTGCGGCGACGCGGCATCGCAATGAACTACTGCGCAGGGTTCATTCGTCAGCAAGAGAACCAACAACTCGGCATCCCGCTCGACACGCTTCGATCGTTTTCTCCGCAACTGCAAGACCTGTGTGGCTTTGGCACCTACCGAGGTTTGATCGGCCACATCGACCGTCAAACGGCGGCCGTGCACGTCCTCGGCACCGACACAGTCAAGGGCATGTTGTGGGACTCCACGTGAAGGGCGACACCTACCGTTTCTTGCTCTCGGCGCGTTGGATCGCCTTTCACCTGCTGGTTGCGAGCGGTGTCGTCGCGATGATCAGCCTCGGGTTCTGGCAGTTGCGCCGACTCGATGAGCGACAGGCTTTCAACGCCCTCGTCACCACCAATCTGGCCCAGCCCGTCGTGCCGATCGGGCAACTACTCGGTCCTTCAGCCAACCCTTCAGTTCAACCTGGTGCGATCGAGTGGCGGCCGGTGAGCGTGGGCGGCAGCTTCATTCCCGACGCGCGG
>JAYTNH010000244.1:0-8842 GCA_043748395.1 Ilumatobacteraceae bacterium
GCGTCGAGGTTCGAGAGCGGCTCGTCCATCAGGAACGCTTGCGGCTCGCGCACGATCGCACGACCCATGGCCACCCGCTGGCGTTGACCACCCGATAGCTGCTTGGGGCGGCGGCCGAGCAGGTCGGAGATGCTGAGGATCTCGGCGACCTCACGCGCCCGTTGGCGGCGAGCCGCCTTGCCGACGCCCCTCATCCGCAACCCGAACACCAGGTTGTCGGCGACGTTCATGTGCTGGTAGAGGGCGTAGTTCTGGAACACCATGGCAATGTCGCGACTGCGGCTGGGCACGTCGTTGACCACTTCGTCGCCGATCAGGATCTCGCCGGCTGTCGGGTCTTCCAGGCCGGCGAGCATGCGCAGCGAGGTGGTCTTGCCACAGCCCGATGGCCCGACCAGCACCATGAACTCACCGTCGGCAACCTCCAGATCGAGAGCATCGACAGCGAGGGTGCCATCTTCGAAAACCTTCGTGACGCTGCGAAACGAGATGCCGGCCATCAGTCGCTCCCTCTGGCCGACAGAGAGCTGACGAACACCCAGGCCGCCTCGACCTGCGCCGAGGTGATGTCGGACAGGTCGGCCACACCAATGTCCAATCCTTCGTTGCGGGCGTAGTCGCGCAAACCCAGCAGGCATGTGCGAAAGTCATCGTGTTCGATGCCCAGGTCGGGTGGTCTCGCGCGGACCAGGGTCCGCTCCACGATGTTGCGCGCCCGCTGCGGGTCGTTGCCCTGGATGTGGGCGAGGGCGCACACGGCAAACGAGACGAGCTCGCCATGCACCAGATGCGCGCCCGTTGCGTGTTCATAGGCGTAGGCCCAGAAGTGCTCCGACCCCTCCTCGAACCGACTGTGCCCGGCCCACGCGCATGCTGCCCCGATTCGTCGATACGCGTCGGCTATGAATCGCACCCCGTCGTCGCTGACCGCGGCGATGTCGGCGGCGGCGGCCTCGAGCTCGTCGACCAGCGTCGCGCCGAGCGCCGCCAGCTCGGGGTGCCACGGGTGCCCATGGCCCTGCGCCGCAGCCAGGCGCCAGTCGTACAGCCCGGTGTGACACGACAAGATGTCGCCGACCCCGGCCCGGTTGAGGTGCTTGGGCGCTGAGCGCACCAGCGCCAGGTCGAGCACCACCGTGTCGGGAACGACCTTGCCCACGTAGCGCACACGTCCGCTGTCGCGCACACCCACGGCATCGGTGAAGCCGGCGTCGACCGATGTGATGGTGGGTACCTGCACCAGCGGCCGACGCAACTGCCACGCGACGAACTTCGCCGTGTCCATTGCGGTGCCACCGCCGAAGCCCACGATGGTCGATACCGCCAGCCGACCTTCGAGGTCGTCGGCGCGCAGACCATCGACCATCGACGTCAGGTGATCGATGTCCATGTTCCACGCCGACACCTCGGCGGCGAGCTCGACGCCACCGAGTGCCTGACGGAACGACGACCACGGTGGTTCGTTGGCGCAGACGACGACGGGGACACCGAGTCCGGTCAACAGCTCGGCGGCGCTGGCCTCGGTGCATTCGAACGGCACTCCGATGACGGCGGGAGCAATCATGATGGGGTTCCTGTCTGCATGCGCACGCTGACGCGTGCCGATTCGATCTCGGGCAGCGAACGACGGGCGTGGTGCAACGTGCCCACCAGCCCGGCTCCGGCGCCAAGGGCCGATGTCTCGACACGCACCGGCCACGGGCAGATCGCCGCCACTGCGGCGCGCAGTGGTTCGAGGTGGAGCGGGTTGGCCCCGATGCCGCCACCGAGCACCACCATCTCCGGATCGAGCAGAGCTGCGACTGCGAGCACCGCGCGTGCCACCAATGCAGCATGCCCTTCGACAACGCGCAGACCCACGACATCACCCAACGCCGCGGCCGCATAGACGTCGCGGGCGGTGCTCGATCGGGTGAGGATGGTGGCCCCGGCGTGTCGGTCGAGCTCGGCGCACACCAGATCTTGAACGCCCGAGCCGGAAGCTGACACCTCGAACGCGCCCCGACGTCGGGCCGCAATGGACGCAGGATCTGTGCCGATCGGGAGGAACGCAACCTCGCCGGCGGCACCCCGCGATCCGCGAACCAGTTGTCCGTCGACGACCACGCCCATTCCTAATCCGGTGCCGATGGCCAGCAGTACAAACGTGGAGCACCCGCGAGCCACGCCCTCGGCCAACTCCCCGAGCGCCGCCATGTTGACGTCGTTCTCGACCCGCACGTCGGTGCGCAGTGAGCGGCGCAACGCCGGGGCGAAGTGCACCGTGTCGAGCCCGTTGACGTTGTCGGCCATGCGGATGGTGCCATCGGGGTTGACCACACCAGGGGTGCCCACACTGACCGCATCGACCCGGCTCCAGGCAACACCGGCTTGAGCTGCAGCCTCACGCGCCAGACGGGCGATCTGACGCACCACCGCCGCACCGCCATCGGTGGTGGTGGCCTCTTCGACCTTCGCCAACGCTGCGCCGGTGAGGGCGCCGAGGGCCACCGCGATCTTCGTACCGCCAAGGTCGACGCCGACGACGTAGGCCGACTGTGGGTTCGGTTCGTACGCAACGGGAATTCGGCCGACAGCGCGGGGCATCGTTACCCGAACCGTGGCGTCACGGATCAACCCGTCGTCCTGCAACGCGGCCACCAGCGCCAACACCGTCGGCTTCGACAACCCGGTGAGGCGAATGAGCTCGTTGCGGCTGACGGGGGCGCGCTCGGTGATCGTGCGGAACACTGCCTCGATGTTGGCGCGACGCACCAGCTCGTGGCGATCGGCCGCCTCGGCGCGGGTCGGGCGAACCCGCTTGCGTGGCTGGTGGTCGGCTGCGCTCACTCTTTCACTGCTCCGGAACTGAGACCACCCACGAGGCGGCGTTGGATAAGCGCCGTGAACACGGCGATCGGGATGATGGCGAGCGCACTCGCTGCGGCCATCGGGCCCCAGTCGAGGTTGCGCGCCGAGATGAAGCCGCTGATGTATACCGGCAGCGTCTTGGAGTCTTCGCCTGCCAACAGCACTGGGATGAGGAACTCGTTCCAGGCCAGCAGCGCTACGAAGACCGATGTGGCGACGACGCCTGGGGCCGCCAACGGCAGGATCACGTGCCAGAACACCTTCAGCCCGCTGGCACCATCGATGCGCGCGCTCTCTTCCACCTCCACCGGGATGCCATCCATGAAGCCGGTCATCAGCCACACCGCGAACGGCAAGTTGAGCGAGGCGTAGATCACGATGAGCGCGAGGCGGTTGTCGTACAGGTCGAGCCGCGTGACGATCTGGAAGATCGGAATCATCAGCACGATGCCGGGCATGGCACGCACCAGCACCAGCGTGGCTTCGAACGGCCGCCGCCCCGGAAACCTCCGGTAGCGGGCGAGGGCGTACGCGGCAAGCGTGCCGACCACAACGCTCAACGCAGTCGACGACAGCGTGATCACGACCGTGTTGCGATAGATCTGCCCGAAGGTAGGGGTCTCGAACAACGTGCGATAGTTCTTGGCGGTGGCCTCGAAGCTCACGAACTTGGGCGGGATGGCGAACGAGTCGACGCGGCTCTTGATGCTGGTCGACACGGTCCAGAACAGCGGGAACAACGCGATCACTGCGGCGACGACGAGCACCGCGTACGACGCGACACGACCGAGGCGCGTGCTGCGCGCCGTGCTGCTCATTGCTGGGCCCGCTGGGCGCGTAGCCACAGCACGTAGACGGGGAGCGTGAGCACTGCCACGGCCACACCCAGAGCAGCGGCGCGACCGGTCTGGAGGAAGTTGAAACCGGTGTTGTAGGTGAGCAGGCCCACCGTCTCGGTGGCCCGCCCCGGCGCCCCACGCGTGAGGATGAAGATGATGTCGAACAGCTTGAGGCTGTCGACGAGTCGAATCATCAGGGTCACGTACAGCACCGGCCGCAGCATGGGCAGCGTCACGAACCGGAACACCCGCCACGTGGTCGCGCCGTCGACACGGGCTGCTTCATGTGGACCCTCCGGCAAGGTCGAGAGCGCAGCGAGGGTCATCAGCATCACGAAAGGCGTCGACTGCCACGAATCGACCAGAGCGATCGAGACGCGCGCCGCCCACTTCTCGCCAAGCCACCCGATGCGCGACAACCCGACCGAGTCGAGCAGCCAGTTGATGACCCCGAGGTCGGCGTCGAGCATGAACCGCCACATCAGCCCGACAGCGACCGGCGTCAACAACATCGGCAACAGCAGCACCGTACGAAACAATCGGGTGCCGCGCAGGTTGCGGTTCAACACCACGGCCAGCCCCACACCGACCGGCAACTGGATGGCCAGGCCGATGACCGTGATGATCAAGGTCGTCACCAGCGCAGTGACGAAGCCCTGGTCGAAGACGTCACGCCGAAAGTTGTCGAGCCCCACACCCCTGCCAGGCACAAAACTGCCGATCTTGTCACTGCGTGTAGACAGGTAGACGCCGACCACGATGGGTACCGCGAACAGCGCAGCCAGCATCACCCACGAAGGGAGGGTGAGCAGCGCGGCTCGCCGCCGCCGCCGCCGCGCAGTGCGACGGGCAGCGGCGGACAGCGCGAACTGATCCTTGACCGCAGGTGCGCTGGAAGTCACCCGTTCTCGGCCGCGAGGATGGGCTTGAGTTCCTCGTTCAGCGAGTTCAGGCCGTCCTCGACGCTGGACTGACCGTCAAGGATGCCGGTGATCGCCTGGGTGATCGCCTGATCCATCTCGGGCCACACCTTCAGCTGCGGGTAGCGCTCGATGCGGCTGGTTGTGGGGATGGTGAGCAGCTCGAGGTATGGCTGTTCTGTGAGCAGCTCGGCATCGGTGGTGATCGACGTGCGGCCAATCGCTGCGGCGCCCGACTCGAGGTACGCCTTGGCGTTCGACTTGCCGAGCACGAACTCGAGGAACTGCCACGCCAGTTCTTTGTTCTCGGAGTCGGACGGGATGCCGATGTTCCACCCGGCCAGGTGGGTGATGTCGACCTCGCCGAGGGGCATCTTGGCGGTTTCCATCTTGCCAACGAACTTGTTGAACGCAGGGTCGGTGGTGAAGCTGTAGTAGCCCGAGTACTGGATGATCGAGCCGATGTCGAGCGACAGGAACTTGAACATGACATCGTCGCCGGTGGCCGAGATAGCGCCGTCGGGAGCCGTGTCGAACAACTCGGTCATGTACTGCATTGCGGCGATCGCCTCGGGTGAGTTCACGGTGGGGTTGAGATCTTCGTCGTACAGTTGCCCACCGAAGCTCCACACGAGCGTCATGAACCACCACGACGAACCTGGACCGAACCCGATGAGAGCACCGTCGCCCTTGCCGGCGGCCTTCACAGCCTTGGCGTTGGCGAGGTACTCGTCCCACGTTGTTGCCGGTTCGAGGCCGAGCTCGTCGTAGATGTCGGTGCGGTACCACTGGATCATCGGCTCGGTCGACAACGTCAACCCGAGGGTCTGATCTTCGTACTTGCCGTAGTCCTGCTGGCCCTCGGAGAAGTCGGCGATGTCGTACTCGGCGCTGTCGGCCAAGAAGTCGTCGAGCGGGGTCATTGCCTGGGCGGCACCGAACGGTGCGAGGAAGGTGTTGTCGAATTGGGCCACGTCGTACTGGCCGTCGCCCTGCTCATAGGCGAGCAGCTGCTTTTGGTGGGCCTCGCCGTACGGCGTCTCGGAGAAGTTCACGGCAATGCACGTGGCTTCTTCGAACGAGGGGATGAACGATTGGATCGCCGTCGACGACGGGCTGGGGATGAGGAAGATGTTGATCTCTCCGGCATCACCACGATCACCGCAGTCCTCAGGCGCAGCCGTGTCGGTAGGTGCAGCCGTGTCGGTGGGCGCCGCTGTATCGGTAGGCGTGTCGGGTGCGGCGGTGGTGACCGGCACCGGCTCGGTGGTCGCTGCCTTGTCGTCACTGCCGCATGCGGCGGCGGTGGCGATCATGGCAAGTGTGGCGAGTCCGGCGACTATGCGCCGGGCGTTCCTGGTTGTGCTCATCGTGGTCCCCCTCTGTCGACGCAAACGAAGCATTCCCGCGCCGATCGTGGTCAACAATAGAACGACCGGATCATTTGGTCAAGACCGTTGACCAAATAGCGTGAGGTGCTACAGTTCGACGCCGTGGCGACACAGCACCAGATCACTCAGGGCGATCAACGGGTGATCTTGCTCATCGTCGCTCACGCCGACGACGTTGCGTTGTTCCTGGGCGGCACCGTGGCCGCGTGGGCCGATGCAGGGTGGCGGGTCGTGGTGGTTCGGGTCACCGACGACAGGTGGGACTCCGTCGGCCTGAGCGAGAACGCCACCATCGAGGCCAACACCGCCGAGTTCGGCCGGGCTCTCAACATCCTCGGCGTAGCCGAGATCGTCGAGCTCGGCTACCACACCGATGTGCTCGGCGACGTCAGCGAGGTGGTCCTGCGCGAGCACTTCATCCGCCAGGTGCGCACCCACCGTCCGTACGCGCTGGTGACGTTCGACCCGTATGCGATGTACGGCGAAGACAACCAGGACCACGTCAAGGTGGCTGCGGCCGGCGACGAGGCCTTCTGGACCAGCCAATTCGACAAGCACCACCCCGAGCACCTCGTCGATGGCCTCGCCGTGCACGGATGCTTCGAACGGTGGTACTTCGGCCGCAAGGTGATCGACGTGACCGATGTGGTCGACATCTCGGCGACGCTCGACCGCAAGGTCGATGCCGCCTGCGAGCACGTCACGATGATGACCAACTTCGCCAATCAGTTGTGCCTGCAGGCCCGCACCGGCGGGTGGGATCTTCCACTCGCCGCAGATGCGGTCGCCTCGGGTGATGTCCGCCCGATGATGGAGGCACTGGTGAGAGCAGGATCAGCAAACACCGGCGCCGCACACGGATTGCCGGCCGCCGAGGAGTTCCGGGTCGTGCGCTTCGGCGGCATGAGCGCGTCGCTTGAGCACCTCGGGGCGCGTCGTCCATGACCACCGCCGTACCGTCACTCGTCGGCGACTGGGCGCAAGGCTTTGCCACGTCGTACGGGCGCGGGCTGCTGGCCACCGAACTGGAACACATCGACAGCTACGCCGTGATCACTCACCCCGAGCCGTGGGCGGTACTGCACGACTCGCTCCCCCACCCGCCGATTGTGGTCATTGCCGCAGGCGATCTCACCCCGACGCATCTCGACCACCTGGTCGACACGCTGCCGGCGGTCGACGCCGTGATCGGCATCGGTGGCGGATCTGCGATGGACACGGCCAAGTGGTTGCACTGGCGCAAGGGCGTGCCCCTGTACCAGGTTCCCTCGCTGCCCTCGGTGAATGCCTGCTTCACCCGCATGACCGCCCTGCGCGATGCCGGAGGCGTGCGCTACGAGGGCGACGCCGAACCCGAGCGGGTGCTCGTCGACTTCGACCTCATGGCTGCGGCGCCACCGGCGCTGGTGCGCGGCGGGATCGGTGACGTGCTGTCGTGCCACACCGCCAGGCACGACTGGCAGCTCGCCGCGAACTGCGGCATGGGCTACGCCTGGGATGACCACGCGGCAACGATGTCGCTGGCCTACCTCGACGAGCTCGAAGATCTGGCGCCCTCGCTGGCAGCCGGCGACGACGACGGTCTGCGCCGGTTGATGGAGTGCCATCGCGACATCGGGTGGCGGTGTCACGACCTCGGCCATGCTCGCTTCGAGGAGGGCAGCGAGCACTTCTTCGCGTACACCTTCGAGGAGGTCACCGGGCGCACCATCATGCACGGTGAGCTGGTGACGCTCGGTGTGCTCATCATGTCGGCCATCCAGGGCAACGACCCGGCACGGCCGCGCCGCATCGCCGAGCTGGCCCAGATGCGCATCACCCCTCACGAGCTCGGCGTTACGTGGGCCGAGATCGAGGCGTCGCTGCTGCGAATGCCCTCGTTCGTGGTCGAGCAGGACCTGTGGTTCTCGCAGGCCAATGGGCTCGTGGTCGACCACCAAGTGCTGCAGACGGCCCGCTCCGCATTGCGACTCGACTGAGCGCCGGCACGTACCGTGAAGATCGTCGTCGCCGACGTCGGCAACATCGGCCTGGTGGTCACCGACCTCGTGATCGCTGCGTCACCACGTGTGCTCGGTGTGGCCACGGGTGCGTCGCCCATGTCGAGCTACGCCGAGATGGTCGCGCGCAGGGCGCTCCACCACGATGTGCAGCTCTGCCTGCTCGACGAGTACGTTGGCCTGCCTCGCGAACACTCTGCCCGCTATCGCTCGGTGATCGTGCAGTGTCTCATCGATCCACTGCACCTCGACACACACCAGGTGCACTCCCCCAACGTCGATGCCGACGACCTCCACGACGCTGCAGATCGGTACGAAGCCGACCTGAAGGGCCTGCGCGGTGTCGATCTGCAGATCCTTGGCATCGGCCGCAACGGACACATCGGCTTCAACGAGCCGGGCACCTCGTTCGACACCCGCACCCACGTCGCGATGCTCAGCGCTGCCACCCGCGCCGACAACGCCAGGTACTTCGCTGATCCCGGCCAGGTGCCCACACGGGCCATCACCCAGGGCTTGGCCACCATCGCCGCAGCCCGTCAGATCGTGCTGATTGCGACCGGCGGCACCAAAGAGGCTGCGATCACGCGCCTCGCCACGCAACCTCGCTCGACTGATCTCCCGGCAAGTGTGCTGAGCGATCACCCCCACATCACCGTCGTCGGTGACCGAGCCGCGCTCGCCGGCGTCCTGCACCTGTCGACCCCCACGAACTGACCCCACGGACTGACCCCCACCCGGAGATACACATGACCAGCATCATCGACACCCCCGCAGTCCTCGGTGGCACGGCAGTGCGTTCCGCCCCGTACCCCTCGTGGCCGGTGTGGGACGACGGCGAG
>JAYTNH010000245.1:0-4232 GCA_043748395.1 Ilumatobacteraceae bacterium
GTATCACGGCGGCGTACGTCACCCCCGAATGATGCACGGCCCCGATGCCGATGTGGACGATCTTGCCGATCGGGCCATCGCGTTCATTCGCAACCGGCTGATCACCGCTCCGCTGGGGCATTCGCCAACGGTCGCCGAGATGTCTTCGACGCTGCGTGGCACCATCACCGAGCAGGGCCTCGGCCTCGACGCGTCATGGCGACAGTTCACCGAGGTGGTGAGTCCGGCCACGGTCGCGATCGACAGCGAACGGTTCTTGGCGTTCGTGCCCATCTCGCCGTCGGTGGCCGGGGTGTGGATGGATGCCATCGTCGGCGCGGCGAGCTACAGCGCCGAGTCGTGGCTCGAGGCCGCCGGGATCGTGGCAGCAGAGAACGAGGCGCTCGACTTCCTGCGCGAGCTGGCGGGCCTGCCCGACGGCGCGGGCGGGTGCTTCATGAGCGGCGGGTCGATCGGCAACCTGTCGGCGCTGGCAGTGGCGCGTCAGCGGGCAGGCGACCGTCGTACCGTGGCCGTGGCCGACACCGCGCATTCATCCGTTCACAACTCGCTGCATCTGCTCGGCCTCGAATGGCTCACCGTGCCAACTGATGACACAGGCCGCTTCACCGGCGCGGCCGCGCGTCGAGCTCTGGACGGCCGAACCGATGTCGGCATCATCGTTGCGTCAGGAGGATCGACCAACGCGGGTGCGGTCGACGACCTCGCCGGCCTTGCCGACGTCGCCGACGAGCACGGCGCCTGGCTGCACGTCGATGCCGCCTACGGGGGAGCTGCCATGCTGCTTCCCGAGCGCCGTCACCTGTTCAACGGCATCGAACGGTGCGACTCGCTCATCATCGATCCCCACAAGTGGCTGTTCACCCCAAGTGGGTCGTGTGCGTTGTTGTATCGCCGACCTGCCGAGGCCGCCGCGGTGCACACGCAACGCGGGCCGTACATCGACATCTTGCATGGCGACGACGAGCCGTGGAATCCATCCGACTACGGCTACCAGCTCACTCGACGAGCCAGCGGCTTGCCGTTGTGGTTCGCGCTTGCGCTGCACGGCATCGATGCCCACCGCGATGCCGTGCGTCATGGTGTCGAGCTTGCCGTGCAGTTCGCGGCAGCCATCGATCGCTGCGAGCTCACGGAGTTGATCATGGAGCCAGACCTCGGTGTCGTGCTGTTCAGACGCATCGGGTGGGGGCGGATCGAGTGGGCCGAGTGGGCCGCCGAGACGCTGCGGGCCGGTATCGCCTTCGTCGCGCCGACCACACACCGCGGCGAGGCGGTGGGGCGGGTGGTGTTCATGCATCCGCGCACCCCGCCGTCGATCATCGACGAACTCATCGCAAGTCTTGGCTGAGCCGCAGGTCACAGCACCCGTACAGCTCGTGCCTTCGTGACCGGCAAGAATGGCCGCATGAGTACTGTCGCGTTCATCGGGCTTGGTGTCATGGGTACACCGATGGCCCGCCATCTTGCTGCTGCGGGCCACCAGGTCACCGTGTACAACCGCACTCCCGAAAAAGCACTCGCCTGGGTAGCCCTCTACGGGCACCTCGCTGCGCCCACGCCGCGCGAAGCCGCCGACGGGGCCGAGTTCGTGTTCTTGTGCGTCGGCAACGACAACGATGTTCGCGAAGTGGTCTTCGGCCCCGACGGCGCGCTGGCGGGTGCGGGCGCGGGCGCGGTGCTGGTCGACCACACCACTGCTTCGGCCGAAGTGGCGCACGACCTCGCTGAGGCCTGCGGCGAGTTCGGTGTGGGGTTTGTCGACGCACCGGTGTCGGGCGGTCAGGCCGGTGCCGAAGCCGGGCAGCTCACCATCATGTGCGGCGCCGACGACGAGGCGTTCTACCACCTCGCCGAGCCGGTGATGGCGGCATACGCCAAGGCCAGCGCGCTGATGGGCTCAGCGGGCAGCGGCCAGCTCACCAAGATGGTCAACCAGATCTGCATCGCGGGTGTCGTGCAGGGTCTGGCCGAAGGGGTCAACTTCGCGATGAAGGCCGGACTCGACCCCAATCAGGTGATCGACGTCATTCGCTATGGCGCTGCCCAGAGCTGGCAGATGGAGAACCGCGGACGCACCATGGCAGCCGGCGAATTCGACTTCGGGTTCGCAGTCGAGTGGATGCGCAAAGATCTAGCAATCGTCTTGGCCGAGGCCAATCGCAACGGCGCCCGCCTGCCCACTACCGCACTGATCGACCAGTTCTACGCCCAGATCATCGGGCGCGGCGGCAAGCGGTGGGACACGAGCAGCCTGATCAACCTGCTCGCATCTGACTGAGCGGTCGTCAGGTCAACGCACAGCGAGCGGGAGGTGATCGACTCCGCGGATGGTGAGCCGGTCGCGCCACGTGGGTTCGCCGGCAAGCTCGATGGTGGGGAAGCGGCGGATGACGGACGTGATGGCGACCTGTGCTTCGAGCTTGGCCAGCGACGCGCCCAAGCAGTAGTGCGCCCCGGCCGCGAACCCGAGGTGGCGGTTGGCGTTAGCCCGATCGAGCCGCAGCGCGTTCGGATCGTCGAAAACGGCCGGGTCGTGGCTGGCAGCACCGAGCACGGTCATCACCATGCTGCCCGCCGGCACCGTGACATCGTCACCGTCGACGTCGCCATAGTGCACGTCGACGGTGGGCACCCGCACGGTCTGCTGCACCGGACCGTCGAAGCGGAGCAGTTCGTCGATCGCATTGGTGTCGAGTGACGGGTCGTCGCGCCAGAGCTGCATCTGGTGGGGGTTGCGCAACAGCGCGAGCATGCCGTTGCCGATGAGGTTGACGGTGGTTTCGTGGCCGGCCACGTAGAGCAACGTGACGAACGAGAGCAGCTCGGCCTGGCTGAGCCGGTCGCCGGATTCTTCGGCGATGATGAGCTGCGAGAGCATGTCGTCGGCGAGGTGCCGGCGGCGGTGTTCGATCACCTCGGTGAGATAGGCGCCCATCTGCACGACGCCGTGCTCGGCCGCGTCGAGCACTGCCTCGTCGGCGGTCGGTTCGAGCGAGGCCGTGAGCAACTGCGACCACTCGCGGATGTCGTCGCTGCGGTCGGTGGGTAGATCGAGCAGGTCGCTGATGAC
This sequence comes from Ilumatobacteraceae bacterium, assembly GCA_043748395.1. Classification (GTDB taxonomy): domain Bacteria; phylum Actinomycetota; class Acidimicrobiia; order Acidimicrobiales; family Ilumatobacteraceae; genus JAYTNH01. The sequence goes on from JAYTNH010000245.1 coordinate 3,074, forward strand.
CTGGAACGGCACGGGAAACGCGAGTTCCTCGACCAACTCGATCGAGCCGCGATCGGCGGCCTTGTCGAGTACATCGTCGACCAGTTGCTGCACGCGTGGGCGCAGGCGTTCGATTGCCGACGGCGTGAACGCAAGCGACACGAGACGGCGCAACCGGGTGTGATCGGGCGGATCGAGATTCAGGATCGTCTTCGCCGCAGTACCGTCGTCGCGACGCTGACGCAGCCGCTCGCGACGTGCCTGCCTGGCCGGTGTGGCGTCGACCGTTGCGTTCGCCTCGATGTCACGCGAGAACTCGGTGCCGCGCAGCGTGCGTGCGACATCGGCATAGCGGGTGAGCACGGTGAAGCCGAACGGTGACACGTGCACGGGGTCGTGCTCGCGCAGCGCTTCGTAGAACGGGTACGGGTCGGCGCGGAATGCGGGATCGAACGGATTGAACACGGCCTGTGCGGCAGATGTGGCCATCAGCCCACGATACTGGTGGACGGGTCGCGCCGGCCGGCTGCCCGATCGTCGGCGAACCTGTTCAGATTCTGCTCGAAGTCGGTATTGCCCGTCGCTTTCGCCCACTGCTTGGGCAAAGCGGGAAACGAGTAATCACCGATGTCTTTGGGCTGATATGCCAGCGCACGGCGGGCCATTGCGGCATCGATCGCCGGCGCGAGGCGCTTGGCCTTCGCCGCGACCTGTGCTTCGTCGCGTTCGAGGAACTCGGGCAGCACCTCGGTGCCGAAGATCTCGATCGACTCCATGATGTGCTCGTGCTGGTTGCGTCCCGCTTGCAGCACGAAGATGACCTGATCGACGCCGGCCTCCTCGAAGCGACGCAGGTATTCGCGCACTTGCTGCGGCGTGCCGACACTGCCTCGCAATCCGGTGGTGTCGCCGGCAGCCTGTTTGGCGCCGAGGGCGTCGGCCTTCACTGCCGCGGCGATGGCCTCGGGGTCGTAGCCCTGCGCGCCGCGCCGTTCGAGGTACTCGGACCACACGTCGGTCGTGCCGGGCTTGTGCTCGCCGAACACGTAGAAGTGGCCCAGTGAGTAGCCGAAAAAGTTCGAGCCCTCTGCCCCGCGGCGAATGGCCTCACTCTCGTCGTGGTGCACCATCATCGGGCTCACGCACGCCACCTGCGGGTTGACGTTGAACCCAACGGGTA
>JAYTNH010000246.1:0-4934 GCA_043748395.1 Ilumatobacteraceae bacterium
AGGCACTGGGCGAAGACACCATCAGCTACTTCGGCTTCAGCTACGGCAGCGAGCTCGGCGCCGCCTGGGCCACCCTGTTCCCCGACACGGTGCGCGCTGCGGTGCTCGATGGCGCGGCCGACCCCACCGCCGATTTCATCGAGAGCGGGCTGCAGCAGTCGGCCGGCTTCGAGGGCACGTTCACGACGTTCCTCGCCCAGTGCAGCGACAACCCGGGCTGCTTGTTCAACAACGGTGGTGATGCCGAGGGTGCCTTCGACGCGTTGATGGTGGCGCTCGATGACACGCCCATCCGGAGCGAACCAGGTCGGCCCGACGTCACTCGCGGCGTGGCCATCAGTGCCGTGGCCGAGGCGATGTACTCGCAGTCGTCGTGGCCCGAGCTCGAACAAGCACTGGCCGATGCGCAAGAAGGTAACGGGGCTGGCCTGTTGGCCTTGTACGACGAGTACTTCCAGCGCCAAGGCGACGGCACCTACGACAACTCGCTCGAGGCGTTCCAAGTCATCAGCTGCATGGACGACCCAGACCGGCTCACGGTCGCCCAGGACGATGCCACTGCGCCGCAGTTCAACGCTGCCAGCCCCCGTTTGGCACCAGGCACCACCGGCTCGTACTTCTGCTCGTTCTTCCCGCCGACGAACGACCCGCGGGTGGCGATCACCGGCACGGGCGCCGGCCCGATCTTGGTGATGGGCACCACCGGCGATCCGGCCACGCCGCTACAGAGCACCCGCAATATGGCGGCCGCGCTCGAGGACGGTCGGTTGGTGGTTGTCACCGCCGATCAACACACCGGCTACGGCGTGAACGAGTGCTCGATCAAGGTGGTCGATGAATACCTGATCGACCCCGTGAACAACGCTCCTGCCAACGGCTTCGAGTGCCCGTAGCCGCATCGTGACAGTGGCCGGGGCGTTTCAACCGACCAGCCGGTAGTGAGCCATCCCTTCGTCTGAGTGACGCACTAGTTCGCCACGCTCGCGGAGGTGTTCAAGATGCGCGTACGTCTCGCTCTCGGCCATCTCGCCCCACGACCGCTCCTTGAACAGCACACGCATGCACTCGGCGACTGTGCCGTTCGGCAGGTCGTGAAGCGCACCGCGGATGACATCGAGGCGCTCCTCGTGATGTTCGATGATGTGCTCGGCCCGTCCGCGAAGGTCGTGAAAAGGGTGGCCGTGCGCCGGAAGTGCGATCGAGATGTCGGTCATCTCGGCCATTCGCTGCAACGATGCGAAGAACAGCGCGAGCGGATCGGCCTCTGGTGCCAACCCGCTGATGTGCGGCGTGATGGATGGAAGCACGTGATCGCCGGTGAGCACCACACCGAACTCGGGGTCGTACAGGCAGAGATGGTCGTAAGTGTGTCCTGGCGTGTGCATCGCCACCCATTCGCGTCGCGCCAGCTTGATGGTCTGCCCGTCGACCAGGGGTCGTGTGGGTCGCGGCGTCGAAAAGACCGACCCGGCCGAGCCGGCGGAGTCGCGAATCCGTTCCAAGAACTCGGCCGAGGGCCCCGGTCGGCGCCCTCCCCACGGCGACGGCTTGGCGAAGTAACGCTCCATCGCCGCAGCGCGATCGTCGGGGGAGTTGACATCTAGCGCCTCAGAATCCTCGTGGTCGATGGTGGCGGTGTCGAACAAGCTTCGGAACGACTCGTGCGTGACGATGTCGGCGCCGGCTTCGTTGTGCAGTCGCATGGCTCCACCGAAGTGGTCGGGATGCGAGTGAGTGACGACCACGGTGTGAACGTCATCGACGGAGCAACCGATCCGCGCGAGGCGGTCGACCAGGTGGTCCCACGACTCCTGACCCGGAAGGCCGGGATCGACGACCGCGATGCCCCGTTCGTCTTCCAGCACGTAGCAGTTCACATGCCCGAGCCCCGGCATGCTGATGGGCAATTGGGTGCGGATGACGCCTGGGGCGACCTCGGTGACATCGGTCGACGCGTCCTCCTGTTCCTGCTTCGGCTTCCTCGGCGCCACTGGTTCGCCTTCACTGCCGACTTCACTCGCGTGATGTTCGTCGTGATGTTGCTGCATGAGCATGCCGACCTCCGCCGACGCTGCGACCTCGTTGGTAGTCCGCCCGATCATGGTGCCTGATCCGAGCCCAGCGAGTCGCACCAGAGCGCCCGGCACGCACTGTTGCCCGCCCGAGAGTCGCCGCGGCGATGGTCCGCATCCCAGGTTTTGTGGGAGGCCACAAACGATCCGGAACATTTGTGGCCTCCCACAAAGAGCCAACAGATGTACCTGGAACAACCCCGACCGACATCGCCCGGGTTGCACGGCGTGTGCCTCCTTCACGTTCGACTTCAGCGGTCATCTACGCTGCCGATCATGCGCACTGGCCGATTCGGGGCGGTGGCGCTCCTTGCCCTGGCGGCCCAGTTCGCCTCGGCTTCAGCAGATCCTGCAGCGTCTGTTGGGCGAGTAAGCGCGCAGCGGCTCCAGCCACCACCACGCACGTTCACCGTTGCGGCAGGTGGCGACATCCTCCCCGAGGGCATCGTCAACACCACGGCAGCCGCGTTGGCCCCGCCCGGAGTGCGCTACGACTACGCGCCGCTGTTCGAGCCGATTCGCGACATCGTCTCGTGGGCCGACCTCGCGATCTGTCACATGGAGGTACCCATCGGCGCTCCCGGCGAAAAGGCCGGATTCCGTGGACCAGGTGCGTACGGCTCGAATCTGGTGGCCGCCCCCTATGAGATGGCGTTCGATCTGGCACGGGTCGGCTTCAATCGCTGCAGCACGGCGTCGAACCACTCGTACGACCTGGGACTCACCGGTATCGACACCACGCTCGATGCCCTCGATGCGGCCGGCATCAGCCACACCGGAACCGCTCGCACCGCCGCCGAAGCGGTACCGCAGGTGTTCGACGTGAACGGGGTGAAGGTCGCGCATATCTCGGTGGCGCGCAACTCGAATACTGGTTGGCCGCGCGACGAATGGCGGCTACGGCGTGCTGCCACTACCGCCAACACCCTGGTCGACATCGCTACCGCACGAGCCGCCGGTGCCGAGGTGGTGATCGTCAGCCTGCACGTATTCGTCGAGCTGCAACGAGCACCCGTTGCCGACGACCGGGCCTTCGTGGCGGCGATCACCGCACCAGGGGGTGCCAACCTCGTGCTCGTCACTGGGCCGCACGTCGTGCAACCGGTCGAAGTGGTCAACGGCGCGTTGGTGTATTGGAGCCTCGGCAACTTCATCTCGGGCATGGGAAGGCCCGACCGAGGCAAGTACGCCGACTTGCGCACGCTCGACGAGTTGTTGGCAACAGTGCGTTTCACCGAGCAGCCGGACGGCGGATTCGCGGCAGAACCATGGACGGTGCTGCTGTGCAAGCACCCCACGACACACGTGGTGTATCCGGCACTCACCACGGCACTCGATCCGTCGCTCAGCGCGGACGTTCGTGGACACCTCGAAGCCTGCACCGACCGGAGTTCATCGGTCGTCGCCGACCTGCGCTGATCAGCAGCATCCGAAGCCGTACTCCGGGGTTACGTGGTGCCAGTGAGAACGATGTTGTCGCCGACGACATCGACCGTGAGCGAACCGCCTTCGGCGACCTTGCCCTCGAGGATCATGATTGCTGCCGGGTCGCCGATGACGCGTTGGATGACGCGCTTGAGCGGGCGCGCGCCGAACGCCGGGTCGTAGCCCTCGTGGGCGAGCATCGACATGGCGGAGTCGGTGACGGTGAGCGCGATGCGGCGGTCGGCGAGGCGCGTCTTGAGGCGCTCGAGTTGGATGGTCACGATGTAGCGCAGGTCGTCCTCGGTGAGCGAACGGAAGCGGATGATGTCGTCGACACGGTTGATGAACTCGGGCTTGAAGAAGCTCTGCGGATCGCCCTGCAGGTTGCTGGTCATGATGAGCACCGTGTTGGTGAAGTCGACCGTGCGGCCCTGACCGTCGGTGAGGCGACCATCGTCGAGCACCTGCAACAGCACGTTGAACACGTCGGGGTGGGCCTTCTCGATCTCGTCGAGCAGCACCACACCGTATGGCCGACGCCGAACAGCTTCGGTGAGCTGCCCGCCCTCGTCGTAACCGATGTACCCAGGGGGAGCGCCGATGAGCCGGCTGACGCTGTGCTTCTCCATGTACTCGGCCATGTCGATGCGCACCATGGCGTGGTCGTCATCGAACAGGTACTCGGCGACGGCCCTTGCCAGCTCGGTCTTGCCCACACCCGTGGGGCCGAGGAACATGAATGAGCCAATGGGCCGATCGGGATCGCTGAGCCCGGCGCGGCTGCGCCGGATGGCGTTGGCCACAGCGGTGACCGCGTCGTCTTGTCCGATGACCCGCTTGTGCAACAACTCCTCAAGCTTCACCAGCTTGGCCATCTCGCCTTCCATGAGGCGAGTCACCGGGACGCCAGTCCACTTGCTGACGACCTCGGCGATGTCTTCGGCGTCGACCTCTTCTTTGAGCATGCGTTTGTCGGTCTGCAGCTCGTCGAGATGCGCTGTGGCCTCGGCGATGCGCCGTTCGAGCTCGGGCAGGCGGCCGTAGCGGATCTCGGCGGCCACGGCGAGGTCGGTCTCACGCTCGAGCTGCTGGCCGAGCTGACCGACCTCTTCCTTCAGCGAGCGGATGGCGTCGATGGCCTGCTTCTCGCCCTCCCAGTGCTGGCGCATGCCCGCTACTTCGACGTTGAGCGAAGCGAGTTCGTCGATGATCGCGTCGAGCCGCTCCTTCGAAGCGGTGTCGGTCTCTTTCGACAGGGCGACCTGCTCGATTTCGAGCTGCAGAATGCGCCGCTGCACGATGTCGATCTCGGTGGGCAGCGAATCGATCTCGATGCGTAGTTTGCTCGCCGCTTCGTCCATCAGGTCAATGGCCTTGTCGGGCAGGAAACGATTGGTGAGATAACGGTTGCTGAGCACCGCTGCACTCACCAGCGCC
>JAYTNH010000247.1:0-5937 GCA_043748395.1 Ilumatobacteraceae bacterium
GGCAGGATCGTGACGCTACCGCCCGCAGCCGTGATGGCCGCGGTTGCGCTCTTCGATACAGCATGCGCGGTGACGTTGATTGCAATGGTGACTTCACCACGACCGAGGATCTTCACCAGCGTCTTCTTGCGCACGAGGCCCTTGGCGACGAGGACTTCGGGGGTGATGTCTGCTTCGCCTGCTGCGTTCAACTGGTCGAGGTTGACAGGGCTGTAGTCGACGCGGAACGGGTTGTTGAAGCCCTTGAGCTTCGGCACGCGCTGCTTGAGTGGCATCTGGCCACCCTCGAAGCCGCGGGCAACCTTGCCACGACCACGCGATTGCTGGCCCTTGGTGCCGGCGCCGGCGGTCTTGCCGCCCTTGCCGCCGATGCCACGGCCGAGCCGCTTGGCCGACTTGGTGGAACCGGGTGCGGGTGAGAGTTCGTCGACACGCATGTCAGCTCTCCTTTGTTTCTGATTCGGCAACTGTGATGAGGTGCGGGACCCGCGCGAGCATGCCGCGAATCTCGGGACGGTCGGGCAGCACGTTGCTGTTGCCGATGCGGCCGAGGCCGAGGGCACGAAGCGTGCCGACCGACTTGGGCTTAGCAGCGATGGCAGAGCGAACCTGGGTGACCGTGATGGTCTTCTCGCCCTCGTAGGTGTTCTTCTGGCGACCAGGCATCAGTGGACCTCTCCTGCTGCAATCTGCTTCTTGCGTTCGTTGTAGGCGTTGAGCACGCCCTTGGGCACGAACTCTTCGGGATCGAGACCGCGGCGCTTGGCAACCTCGTCGGGGCGCTGCAGTGACTGCAGCCCGTTGATGGTGGCACGGGCGACGTTGATCGCGTTGCTCGAGCCGAGGCTCTTGCACAGCACATCGTGCACGCCAGCCTCTTCGAGGATGATGCGAGCGGCGCCACCGGCGATGACGCCGGTACCGGCCGATGCGGGGCGCATGAGCACGCGACCTGCTGAGTTGATACCGATGATCGGGTGGGTGATGGTGCTGCCGGCGAGGGCGACGTCGAACAGGTTGCGCTTGGCTTCCTCGGTGCCCTTCTGGATAGCCAGCGGTACTTCTTTGGCCTTGCCATAGCCGAGACCGACGCGTCCGTTGCCGTCGCCGACTACGACGAGTGCGGTGAACGAGAACCTGCGGCCACCCTTGACCACCTTGGCCACGCGGTTGATCGCGATGACGCGCGACTCGCGCAGACCGCTGGGGTCGGGGGCGCGCTCGGGGCCGTTGTTACCGAAGTTGCGGGGACCAGCCATCAGAACTCCAAACCAGCTTCACGTGCTGCAGCGGCGACCGCTGCGACACGGCCGTGGTAGCGGAACCCACCACGGTCGAACACCACTTGCGAAACACCGGCTGCCTTGGCGCGCTCGGCGACCAGCGTGCCCAGGCGCGTTGCAGCCTCGACCGTCGACCCGGTGCCTTCGGCACGAACGGCAGCCTCGGACGTGCTGGCGGCCGCAATGGTGTGACCGGCATCGTCGTCGATGACCTGCAGACCGATGTGCTTGTTGGAACGGAACACGGCCAGGCGCGGACGAGCGGCGGTGCCTTGAATCTTCTTGCGCACTCGTCGGTGACGGATCACCCGACCCTCGTGGCGCTTCTTTGCGACGTTGCTCATGACAGACTCTTCTCTTGAATCAACATTTGACGGTTCACTTCTTGCCGGTCTTGCCGGCCTTGCGCAGGACCTTCTCGCCGAGGTAGCGAACACCCTTGCCCTTGTAGGGCTCTGGCTTGCGCAGCGAGCGCACGTTCGCGGCAACCTGGCCGACGACCGCTTTGTCGATGCCCTTCACGATGACTCGTGTTTGCACGGGTACCTCGAAGGTGATGCCATCGGGGGCGTTCACCACGACGGGGTGGCTGAAACCCAGTGCGAGGCGCAACGTGGACGGGTTCACCGCTTCGGCGCGGTAGCCCACGCCGATGATCTCGAGTTCTTTGCTGAACCCGTCGGTGACACCGACCACCATGTTGTTGACGAGCGAGCGCGTCAGCCCGTGCAGTGCACGGTTGGTGCGCTCGTCGTTGGGACGAGACACCACGAGGGCGCCATCGTCGTTGCGTACGGTGATCTCACCTGGCACGGTGTGGCTGAGGGTGCCCTTGGGACCCTTCACCGTGACGGTGGCGCCTTGGATGTTGATGTCGACACCACCGGGAACGGCGATGGGAGCTTTACCGATTCTGGACATTGGGGACCTCCGTCACCACACGTAGCAGAGAACTTCGCCGCCCACGTGACGCTTGCGCGCCTCGCGGTCGGTCATGAGTCCCTGGCTGGTGGACAGGACAGCCACACCGAGACCGCCGAGCACGCGCGGAACGCTGTCGCTCTTGCGGTAGACCCGAAGGCCAGGTGTGGACACTCGGCGCAAACCCGAGATGGTGCGGTGCCGCTCGGCTGAGTACTTCATCTCGATCATCAACACATCGCCAGGACCAGAGGTCGAGGGCGCGGAGCTGAAACCGGTGATGTACCCCTCCTTTTGGAGGATGGTTGCCAGGGCAACCTTCTGCTTGGAAGCGGGCATGCGCACCTCGTCGTGCATCGCCGTGTTGGCGTTGCGAATACGGGTGAGCATGTCTGCGATGGGATCAGTAAGCATTGGGTCTCCTCACCAGCTCGCCTTGGTCATGCCGGGAATCTCGCCGGCGTGGGCCATGCTGCGCAGGCACACACGGCACAGGCCGAACTTGCGGTACACCGAACGTGCACGGCCACAACGGCGGCAGCGGGTATAGCCGCGCACCTTGAACTTGGGCGTGGCGTTCGCCTTGTTGATCAACGACTTCTTAGCCATAGCTCTGTCGCCTCCCTACTTCTTCTTCGATGCAGACTTGGACGCGTACCGGCTGCCGCGAACGGCACCACGACGCTTGGACTTGCTGAGCGGCACCGGGCCTGCGTCGGCTCCGGTCTTGAAGGGGAAACCGAACGCAGTGAGCAACGCCTTGCCCTCATCGTTGGTGACGCCGGTCGTAACGATGGTGATGTCCATACCGCGAGTCGCGTCGATCTTGTCGTACTCGATCTCGGGGAACACCGTCTGCTCGCTGAGGCCGAACGTGTAGTTGCCACGACCGTCCCAGCTATGGGCCGGCAGGCCGCGGAAGTCACGGATACGGGGGATCGCAACGGCGATGAGCCGGTCGAGGAACTCCCACATACGATCGCCGCGCAGGGTGACCTTGCAGCCGATCGACTGACCCTCACGGAGCTTGAACGAGGCGACGGAGTCTTTGGCCTTGGTGATGATCGGCTTCTGACCACTGATCTTGGTGAGATCGGCGACGGCACCTTCGAGCAGCGAGGGCTGCTGTGTGGCGCGGCCGACGCCCATGTTGATCACGATCTTCTCGAGCGTGGGTACCTGCATGACATTGCCAAGCCCTAGCTGCGACTGCAGCGCGGCCTTGACCTCGTCGTTGTACTTGGTCTTGAGACGCGGGACGGTTGTGACGTCGGTTGCGGTGTCGGTGGTCATGAGATCACATCTCCCGAACGCTTGGCGACGCGCACCTTGGTGCCGTCGGGCTGAATGCGATAACCCACGCGAGTGGGCTTGCCTTTGTGCACCAACATGACGTTGCTGGCGTCGACGGGCATGTCGCGATCGATGATGCCGCCCTGCTGGTTGGTCTTGCGGGGCTTGCTGTGCTTCTTGGCCGTGTTGATGCCGTTGACGATGACCTTGTTGGCTGATGGCAGAACCTGCACCACTTCGCCCTCTTGGCCCTTGTCTTTACCGGAGATCACCACGACGGTGTCACCTTTTCTGAGTTTCATCACAACACCTCCGGGGCCAGCGACACGATGCGCATGAACCGCTTGTCGCGCAACTCGCGACCCACTGGGCCGAAGATGCGCGTGCCGCGCGGCGTGAGATCGTCCTTGATGATCACGGCCGCGTTTTCGTCGAAACGGATGTAGCTGCCGTCTGCACGGCGCTTCTCCTTCTTCACTCGGACGACGACGCACTTGACGACGTCACCCTTCTTCACGCCGGCACCGGGGATGGCGTCCTTCACCGTGGCGACGAAGATGTCGCCGATGGAGGCATAACGACGGCGAGTGCCGCCGAGCACCTTGATGCACAGCACTTCTTTGGCGCCGCTGTTGTCGGCGACCCGAAGTCGGGATTCCTGCTGAATCACTTGGCACGCTCCAGCACTTCGATGATGCGCCAGCGCTTGTTCTTGCTGAGCGGGCGAGTCTCCATGACGCGAACACGGTCGCCCACGTTGACGTCGTTGGTCTCGTCGTGCGCGTAGAGGCGCTTGGTGCGACGGACGAACTTCGAGTACTTCGGGTGGCGAACTCGTTCGACCACCGCGACCACCGCGGTCTTGTCCATCTTGTCGGACACCACAAGACCCTCGCGGACCTTGCGTGCATTGCGATCGATTGTCTCAGACATGATTACCGAGCCCCTTCGTGGCTGGCCTCGGCCGCGGCGATTTCTTGCACGCGGATGAAGGTGTTGATGCGGGCGATCTGCCGGCGAACTGTGCCGATCTCGGCCACGTTGTCGAGCTGCCCCGTGGCATTGCGAAAGCGGAGGTTCAACGACTCTTGCTTGGTGGCACGCAACTCTTCGACGAGCGACGCGAGGTCGAGCTCTTTGAGCTCTGCTGTGGTCTTCGCCATCTCAGTACTCCTCTTGGCGGGTGATGATGCGGGCCTTGATCGGCAACTTCTGGATTGCCTTGGCCAGCGCGACTCGGGCGACTGCCTCGTCGGGGAACGAGAGCTCGAAGAGCACTCGACCCGGCTTCACCACGGCGACCCAGAACTCGGGGTTGCCCTTACCGGAACCCATGCGGGTCTCGGCTGGCTTCTTGGTGACGGGCTTGTCGGGGAAGATGTTGATCCAGACCTTGCCACCACGCTTGATGGCGCGGGTCATGGCAATACGAGCTGCCTCGATCTGGCGGGCGCTGAGCCAACCTGGCTCGAGCGCTTGAATGCCGTACTCACCAAAGGCGAGGGTGTTGCCGCCCTTGGAGAGGCCGGCAGTGCGTCCTCGGTGGTGCTTGCGGTGTGCGACTTTGCGTGGCATCAACATGATGAATCAGTCCTCCCCGCGGAAGTGCGGAGCTTCGTGGGCTGCACCGTGGGTGCGGCGGGCAATCTCTTCTTCCTCGTCGAGCAACTTCTCGAGCTCGGGGTCGGCCGGCTTCACCAACGGTGAGGACTCGGAATCGGCCTCGGGACGACGGCTTGCAGACGACACGACGCGGCGGGCTTGGCCCGGGCCGGAGGTCTCGCCAACGGCCATGGCAGCCTCACGCATGATCTTGTCTTCGGTCTGGGCCTTGTACGGGACGATGTCGCCCTTGTAGATCCAGACCTTGACGCCTACGCGTCCCGACGACGTGCGGGCTTCACGTACGCCGAAGTCGATGTCGGCGCGCAGGGTGTGCAACGGTACGCGGCCTTCGCGATACCACTCGGTGCGGCTCATCTCGGCGCCTCCGAGGCGACCCGAGCACTGCACGCGAATGCCGAGGGCACCAGCCTTTTGGGCGTTCTGCACGGCGCGCTTCATGGCACGACGGAAGGCAATGCGGTTCACGAGCTGATCGGCGACCCCCTGGGCGATCAGCGCAGCGTCGAGCTCGGGGCTCTTGATCTCGACGATGTTGAGCTGCACGCGAGGGTTACCGGTGATGTCGGTGAGCAGCGCGCGTAGTTCGTCGGCCTGGGCGCCGCGACGACCGATCACGATGCCCGGACGGGCGGTGTGAATGTCGATGCGGAGCTTGTCGCGGGTGCGCTCGATCTCGATGCGGCTGACGGCAGCGCTCTCGAGCTTGTTCATGAGCGCCCGGCGGATCTTCCAGTCCTCGGTGAGGTACTCCTTGTAGTCGCGCTCGCTGAACCAGCGGCTCTTCCACTCGGTGGTCACGCCAAGACGGAAACCG
>JAYTNH010000248.1:0-10191 GCA_043748395.1 Ilumatobacteraceae bacterium
AGGTCGCTGCCGGCGCGGTTCGGCTCGCGCCGCGCGCCGAGCCACTGGTGAACACGAACGCCCGCAAGCCGCTCGGTGGGTGGATCGAAGCGAACGACGATGGCACCGTCCTCGATGCGGTCCCTGGGCGTGGCGGGATACAAGAAGGTCAGACGCGACTCGACCGGCACGACCACGTCGACATCGCCGAGAGCCGACTCCACGGCGCACCGCTGCAGGCACACCGCTGCATCGACGGCGATGCCATGCTCGGCCAGTGCCTGCGTCAACAGCGCGGCGCCACCTTGGCGCCAGGCGCGATTGATCCGACCTCGCACAGTGACCGACCACAGGTCACGAGGAATCGAGAGAACCCGGCGCGCCGCGGGATCGACAACGGCGAGGTTGTCGGTGTGGGCCGTCCACGCGTCGTCGTCCATCACCGCCACCACGACGACGGGCAAGTGCGCCAGCGCAGCGCCGTCTCGTTGCGCCTGCATGAAGTGAATCTACCTGAGGAGGGTCAGGTCCAGCCGAGTAGCGGCGCGAGGAGGTCGAGCGCCAATGACGGCTCGCCCTCGTGCCAGGGATGCAAGCAAACCCGATTCCCGAGCCTGAGGTGCAGAACTTCACCCCGGTTGCAGCGATGGGGGTGCATCCCGCCTGCGTGATGGTGATCGTCCCGCCGTTCTGCCCGGGGCAAGGGTAGGTGACGACCTGTGACACGCCCGCCATCCATCCGGCCGGGTAGCAGGTATTGCCGGGCGGGGTGTTGGTGGTCGTGGATCACTGCTGGGCGCAGGTGGGTCCGATGATCTCGAGGTACTTGGTTACGGGCGAGCAGGCTGCGTGCGCGGTGTGAGCGTGGAAGCACCCATGACCGCGGCGGCGTCGAACAGGCCGAGTTCGGTCCACTCTTGCGTCGATGCCACCGTGCTCGACCGGTGCTCGAGGGCACCATGATCGCCGCGTTCGACCCAGCTGCAGCGATCCCGGTGCCGGGGCTTGTACTGGCGGCGGACCCAACCAAACCCAACGCCCGGTACGCCAGCGCGAACGCGACCGTCTCGCCGCAGCGAGCCCGCCCATCACCGTGCGCGTTGGTGGAGGCGCCGGCCACCTCATCCACGACGAGCTCGCCTCGCGCGCCACCCTCAGCGAAGCCGTTCTAACGTTTCTGACAGCGCACGCGCCTCGACCCGCGCTGTCATGAAATCCGACATCTCATGTCGGATCGCGTGACAGCGCTGTACCCCACCACACCAACGCTGCCGCGATCGACATATAGGCGAACGCGTACAGGGCGAACGGTCGAACCGTGCCGTCGAACGCGCCGCTGGCAAGGTTGCCGAAGATCGCCCCGCCGGCGATGGTGACCGTGGCGATCACCGCGGATGCCGTGCCGGCGACGTGCGGCAGCGGTGTCATCGCAATGGTGTTGCAGTTGGGACTGAGGCCTTGCGCCATCGGCAGCACCACGGCAAGCACGATGCTGAACACCCAGAAGTTGGGCCTGCCGTCACCGACGACGGCCACGATCACCAGCAGGCCGCCGGCCACCACGCCGGCCATCGACAGCCGCCGCACCAGCCGGACGACGCCGACTCCTTGCACCAGCCGCGCGTTGTTGAGCGAGCTGATCGCGAGGAATCCGGCCATCACCCCGAAGTAGAGCGGGAACCAGGCGCCGTAGCCATAGACGTCCTCGAGAATGATCTCCGAGGCGGCCAGATAGCTAGCCATCAATGAGAACAGGAACGTCATCGCCAAGGTCAAGGCCATGGTGGTGCGGTGCGTCACCACCTCGCGAGTCGCCTGGCCGACCGAGCTCCAGGTGAACGGCCGGCGCGCGTCGACCGGCAACGTCTCGGGCAGCCGCCGCGTCCAGACGATCAGCACCAATGCGATCACGCCAGGGAACACGAAAACCGACCGCCACGGCAGCACCGCAAGGAGGCCAGCCCCGAGGCTCGGCGCGACGATCGGCACGAGCAGGAAGATCGCCATGATCATCGACATCAGCCGCGCCATCTGGTCGCCCGCAAAGCGGTCGCGCACCATCGCGACGCTCAGCGTCCGCGGTCCGGCCGCGGCGATGCCCCACACGAACCGAGCACCGACGATGAACCCCCACGACGGCGCAACCGCCGCAGCAGTTGCCGCGACCGCGTACAGCGCCAGCCCCGCGACCAGCATCGGTCGGCGGCCAAAGCGGTCCGATGCCGGTCCGAACACCCACGGCCCGACCGCCATGCCGAGGAAGTAGGCCGTGATCATCCACGTCACTTGGGTGGAGTCAGCGGACATACCGAACTCACTGCGGATCTCGGGGAACGCAGGGAGCATGATGTCGATCCCGACAGCTGTCATCGCCATCAGCGCTGTGACGAGGGCGATGAACTCCTTGCCGGTCGCGGTGCCGTGCAACCAACCCGTGTGCTCCATGGGGCCCGCCTGCTCCATTGGATTGGTGTCGAGCTCGGGTGCAGGCACACGATCACCCTAGGGAACGAAGGCTGTCACTCGCCCTCTGGACGGTTGGCGTCAGCGCTGCAGCCAGGCAGCGAGCTCGGCGATCTCGGTGTCGACGGCGGCAGCCATCGGCTTGGTGAACGGCACGTCCTCGTGCACGGCATCGACGCGCAGCCTGCGGGTCTTCTTGTCGGTCGTCGCGTCGAGCTTGCCGACCAGCCGGTCGCCGTACAGAATCGGCATCGCCCAGTAGCCCCAGCGACGCTGCTCGACGGGCTTGTACATCTCGAGCGCGTAGTCGAACTCGAACAGTTCCGCCATGCGGGTACGGTCGAACACCAGCCGGTCGAGCGGCGACAGCAGCGCTGCGCGGCCTTCGAACGGAAGGTCGAGCTGTGCGGGGTCGACTCGCCACTCGCCGGGCACATCCTCGATCATGGCCACCTCACCCGCCTGGCCGACGTCGTTCGGCTCGACCGGGCACTCGGTGGTGCGGCCGCGGGCGATGCCGAGGGCACGCAGCCGCCGCTCGTCCCGCATCCGTACCGCCAACTCCGGGGGAACGGCCGTCACGGCGGGGTACACCCGCTCGGCGAGGTCCCAGAGGCGGTCGCGACCCTCGTGGCCCGCGACGGCCACTTCCCCGCGCTGCCCCATCAGGTCGAGCATCATCACGACGTTGCGGTTGTTGTTCCAGCCGCTCGACGCCCACGGCTGTACACACGTGTCTGGCAGCTCACGCGACGTCATCGGCCCAGCGGTGCTCAGCCGGCGCAGGATGTCGCGACGGCAGGCGTCGTTGGTTGCGACCCAGGCCTGATTGGCCTTCTGGTAGTCGCGCACCGTCGCGCCGCCCGGCCAGCGCGCCATGTCGGCGCTGTAGAGGGCGACGTCGGCAGCGGGCCGCACGAAGCCGCGTAACTCCACCAGGCTGCGATCATCGAGCGCGTCGTGCAGCATCTCGGGCGAGTACGACGACCCGAGCCGGCTCCACAGCACGATGTCTGCACTCGGCGCCACCGCGCTCGTCTGATCGTGCTGCGCGAGTGTGAGGTGATGGATCACGCTTGACATGTCGCTCGGTCGAGCGGCATCGAGCAGTTGGGAGCGCACGGCGATGCGTCGGGCCTCCGAGCGGCTCAGTCGATGCACACCCATCGGTCGCGTCAGGGCACGGTCCAGGTGGCACAGTCGGGCTCCGTGACCGGGGCGAACAGCGTGATGTCCCAGGGCAGTCCCGACTTGACCAGCGCGGTGACGCAGAAGGTCATCGCGGTGCCCGACGCTGCCCTGACGTTGCCGGTCTTCAGCGTGGCAACCCCACTGGTGGTGGTGGTCGAGCTCCTCGTCGACAGCAAGGTGGCTCCCGCATACCACTTCCCGGTGACCTTCACCCCGCTGCTCAGCACACCGCTGGCGTCGCGCACCGTGACGGTGGCGGTGGCGTTCACCCGCGAGCCCTGTGTGCCGGTGACCCCGATCGCGGCCACGTCGATTCGCGGCGTCGGCACCGAAACGGTGACAACCACCGATGCGCTGCTGCTCAAACCAGTCGGGTCGGTCACGGTGAGGGTCGCGGTGTAGGTGCCGGGGCTGGTGTAGGTGTAGGTGGGGTCGGCGAGGTTGGAGGCGCCGGCACCGTCTCCGAACGACCAGGCGT
This sequence comes from Ilumatobacteraceae bacterium, assembly GCA_043748395.1. Taxonomy (GTDB): domain Bacteria; phylum Actinomycetota; class Acidimicrobiia; order Acidimicrobiales; family Ilumatobacteraceae; genus JAYTNH01. The sequence continues at coordinate 4,112 of JAYTNH010000248.1, forward strand.
AGGTCAGCGCGCCGCCTTCGGGGTCGGACGAGCCCGAACCGACGAACGCGACCGTCACCGGCGCCGTGCCGCTGGTGGGTGTGGCCGACACGACGGCGATCGGCGGCGCACCATCAGTGCCCACGGTCGAGCCGGTGAGCCTGTAGTTACCGAGGCTGCCGTAGTCGGAGTAGCCGGTGTTCGAGGGGTTCGCGTACCCGACCCCGTCGACCAGCAGCGTGTAGGTGCCGGCCGCGAGCGAGGTCGAGATCGACGCGCCCATGCCCGTGGATGCGTCGGAGCCCGTCGACCCCGAGGCAGGGTCGGAGAAGTCGACCAGTGCGCCCAGCGAATCGCGGAGCTCCAGCCGCACGTCGAGGTTCGGGCTGGTGAGCGCCGGGCTGACGGTGAAGCTCACCGGTCCGGCACCGGTGCCGAACGTGAACGCATCGAGATCGGTCCGGGTGCTGATCACCCCGTCGACCGCCACGACGGTGCCGCTCAGCGCCGTGGCGTTCGCAGCATCGTTGCCGTGGTCATCGCCGCGCACGCCCAATCCGTTCGAGCCCATCACCACGAAGTCGTCCTCGGTGTTGTTGGCGCCGGTGTACTCACCGCGACTCCACTGGACGATCGCGCGGGAGTACCCGACGCCCATGATCGGCGCCCAACTGCCATGGCCCTGGTAGTAGCTGGAGGTACTGGTGCCGTCATGGCCGAGACCGGCGTTGTGTCCCACTTCGTGCGAGGCCGCCTCGGCGATGTTCTTGGCGCCCGACACACCGTTCTGGAACACGAGGGCAGGCTGGTAGTAGTCGTGGGTCGCGCCGGTGCTGTCATACACACCTACATACGCCACGCCACCGCATCCGCCGGCACACACCGACGCGTACAGGGTCTTGCCGTTGGGGCAGGGGCTGACGCTCTTGGTCACCAGCAGGCGGGTGCCGAACACAAGGTCAGTCGACGCGCTCCGGTTGATTGCGTCGTAGCCGGGGTCCTGTGTCGTGACGTCGACGTCCAAGGGCGCGTAGTCCTCGGCGACGCGCTTCCACACACTCTGCACCACCGCCAGCTCTGCCGTCGAGAAGCTGCCGGGCGCACCGTCGGTGTCATACGGCTCTGCGTAGCAGGTGCCCCCCGTGCTCTGGTTCCAGGCGGTGCCCGACAGCGACTGGCCGTCGAAGTCGATGAACAGCACCTTGTTCGCGCCTGGCCGGCTGTGCAGCAAGAACGTGTCGGCATCGGCGATCGACGGATCGAGCGGCGATGCATCGGGCGCGCCGGGTGCGCGCGCCGGGTCGACGTACAACAGTTGATCGGACCCATCGACGAACAACGTGCGGTCGGTGAGCAACCGAGAGCGCAGCTGGGCGGGACTCATCCCATGTTCAGCGGCCACGCCGACGAGGCGCGACGACAGGCGATCGATCGCCTGTTGACCGCCGGAACGATCGGGCGAACGATCGGGCGGAGGGTCGGCTGCAGACGCCGTGGACGACTCTGCGATGCCCAACCCAGCGGTGAACAGCCCAAGGACGACAGCCGCCCGCCACACCCGACCACTCATCGTGGACGCTCGACCCATGACATCCTCCCTTGCTGACTCACGACACGCTGCACCCAGGGCTCCCCACCACCGAGTGCATCGGCACACGATGGCACACCGTGTCAGACGGCGCAACCGGCGTTGCCACTTCAGCCGAAGTCTTGACGATGGTCGAGCCCTCGAAGCGCTCGATCATGCCGGTGCCAGCACAGATCACGTCAAGCCGCAGCTCGCGTGGGCCGGTATCGAAGGGCGAGCGTCCCCGACCGGAGTTGAAGACGTTCGTCGACGCACAGGCCCAGCGAGGCCGCTACGGCTCGACAAGCGAGTTCGTTCGAGACCGCAGCCGTCGAGAACAGGACCGCCAGCAACTGCGAGCTTGGCGCCGATCTTCCTGCCAGGAGAGGTGGGTGCTGCGACTGGTAGAAGCGGGCCTCAGCCACCGAGCCCAGTTGCCGCTCGATCATGTCGGAGGTCCCGGCGACCACCAATGCGGTGGTGATCAACGTGTCGCTGGTGGTCTCGACCAGATCAACACGTTCAGGAACGCCCGAAGCCTTCATCAAGCGGTGAGGGTCACTCGCACTCGACGCTGGCGTAATCCGTTTCGTACCAGTTCGTGTTGGCGAGTGATGACCAGAACCGCCCGGTCCCGAATTGTGCTGTGCACCTGGTGTGCACCTGGGAACGACGAAGGCCCCGCCGAGCGGGGCCTTCGTGTGGTCTGAACTGGTCTTTCACTGGTGGAGACGAGGGGAATCGAACCCCTGACATCTACCTTGCAAAGGTAGCGCTCTGCCAACTGAGCTACGTCCCCGCGAGCGGGACCACCACGATACCGTCGCCGGTGCTGGGCAACGACGTCGACTTTCGTACGCTGTCGGAATGGCCCGTTTGCAGTTCGGCACCTTCCTCGCCCCGCACCACCCGTTGGGCGAGAGTCCCACGTTGCAACTGCAACGCGACCTCGATCTGGCGGCTCACCTCGACCGTCTCGGGTTCGACGAGTTCTGGTGCGGCGAGCATCACTCCACCGGATGGGAGACGATTGCCTCCCCCGAGATGTTCCTGGTGGCCGCCGGCCAACGCACCCACAACATCCGCCTCGGTACCGGCGTGGTGTCGCTGCCGTACCACCACCCGTTCAACGTGGCCCAACGCATGGTGCAACTCGACCACATGACTCGTGGTCGGGCCATGTTCGGCAGCGGGCCAGGCGCGCTGCCCAGCGATGCACACACGTTGGGCATCGACCCGATGGTGCAGCGCGATCGGCAGGACGAAGCGATGGGTGTCATCATCCGCTTGCTCCGTGGCGACGACCGCTTCAGCCACGAAAGCGACTGGTTCACGCTGCGCGACGCGGCGCTGCAGATCTTGCCGTTGCAAGAGACAATGCCCATGGCGACGGCTTCGAGCATCAGCCCCAGCGGCATGCAGATGGCCGGCAAGTACGGCATCGGGGCGCTGTCGATCGCGTCCACGTCGACTGCGGGTCTGGCTGCACTGCCCACGCAATGGGGGTTCGCCGAGGAGTCTGCCGCTCAGCACGGCCAAACCGTCGACCGAGCCAATTGGCGCGTGCTGATGAGTTGGCACCTGGCCGAGACCAAAGAGCAGGCGCGCAACGAGTCGGTGCATGGTCTGCAGCGCTGGCACAACGAGTACAACGTGCGTGTGCTCGGCCGGCCCGGCGCGTTGCATGTCGACGACAAGTGGCAGTTGCTCGACCAAGTGACCGAGGGTGGCGCCGGCGTGGTGGGGACGCCCGACGACCTCATCGCCGCGATCAAGAATCTGCAGCGGGTCACCGGCGGGTTCGGGGTGGTGTTGGGTTTCGCGCACGACTGGGCGAACCCCGAGGCCACCATGCGCTCGTGGGATCTCATGGCGCGCTACGTGGTGCCCGCGCTCAATGGCTCGATCAGGCCGATGCGCGAGTCGGCCGAGTACGTCGAGGCCCACAAGGCCGAACTCATCGCCGGTGCGGGCGCTGCGGTGATGAGCAAGATCATGGGCCACCAGGGTGCTGCCGAGGCGATGGCGGTCACCATGGCGCAGATGGCCGAGCAGGCTGCGCGGGCGGCTCAGCCAACGAACGATCCGGTGTTCCGACCTGGCGGGGGTTTGCCCACCGGCTCGTCGGTGTCACCAGAGGACAACTCTGTCTCAGGTGGTTGACATCGTCGGTTGACCGAACTAGTGTTCGGTGTAGCGACTTCCCCCGCTGGAACACGAACCACCTCACAGCTGCCTGCTCATCTCGCGTCGGGGCAGTGAGGTCCTCTGCTGGGAGCCCCGCCGTGGAAGTCGCCGAAGTGCACCGTCTGGTCGATTCGATCGTCGCCCTCACCGATGCCGATGCTGGCGATGCTGGCGACCAGTGCGTGGAGCGGAGCGATCTCGAGGCAGCCCTCGGCGAGCTCGCCCGTGTGTCGGCGTGGTGCCAAGGGCAGCAGGTTCAGCTCACACAGCTGCTTGCGTCGGTTGCCTCATACCCCGAGCAATCCCTGGCCGGCGCAGCCCGGGTCGGGCTTGCGAAGGCCACCAAGTTGGTCGAGCGGGCCGGAACCGCCGAACAAGCACCGGCACTTGGCGCGGCGTTGCTCGACGGCGCCGTGTCGGGTGAGCACCTCGACGCCGTCACCCGGGCCGTGCGCGATGTCGAGCCACACCACCGCGCGGCCCTCACTGCCAAGGCCGACGCGCTCGCCGACGTTGCCGCCGTGTCGACGCCCGACGAGTTCGCTCGACGCCTCCGGCTCGAAGCCCGACGGCTCGAAGCCGACGACGGCACCACCCGATTCGAGCGGCAACGCCGCAACACTCGGCTACGCACGTGGTTCGACGCCACCACGGGCATGTTCCACCTTGCCGGCGAGTTCGATCCGCTGTCGGGGGTGCGCATTGCCGCCCGGCTCGACGCCGCAGTGGCCGCGCTGTTCGCCGAGCAGACACCACCCGACTGTCCAAGCGATCCGCTCGCCAAGAACAACCACCTCCGGGCTCTCGCCCTGCTCGCATTGATCGGCGAACCAGGTGGGCAGGCGTGCGCAGGTGCCTCGCCCGGATCTGGCGGAACCGGTCGTCCCGAGATCACCGTGGTGATCGACACGCGGTGCACCGACCCGCTGACCGATCGGCCCGTGGTCGATTGGGGGTTGCCGGTCGAGTTGCCATGGCGGGTTCTCGTCGATCTGGCTGGTACAGCCGACGTGCACGGGGTGATCGTGCGCAACGGCGTGGTGTTGCACGCCCCCGGTGTGCTCGATCTTGGTCGAAACACGCGTGTCGCCAACCGCGCGCAACGCCGCGCACTCAGGGCGTTGCATCCCACCTGCGCAGTGCCCGGATGCACGGTGCGCTTCGACCTGTGCAAGATCCACCACATCCTCTGGTGGCGTCACGGCGGCGCTACCGATCTGCGCAATCTGCTGCCGCTGTGCATCAGGCACCACCACGACGTGCACGACAACGGGTGGCAGTTGCAGCTCACGCGCGACCGAGCGCTCACCGTCACATTGCCCGATGGCACCGTGCTCGCTACCGGTCCGCCTCGACGCCGGCCCGGATAGCTGCGCGGGCCCGGGGCGCGGGGCTCGGGCTCGGGCTCGGGTCGGGTCGGCCGGGGGACTAAACCCCCGGCATCGGGGCAGCGGTTGTCAGTCGTCGTTGAGGGCGACGGCGTTGGGGGTGACGTTCATCTTCGGCACGTACTCGGCAACGTCGATCACACGGCCTTCGCGTACGAACTTGGCGCGCAGGTCGACACGGCAGGCGGTGCAGGGACCGTAGAAACGTTCATCGACGACGGCGTTGCAGCGCGGGCAGGTGTGCGATTGGGCGAGCAGGGTCGACGTGTCGAGCGCACTCACAACGTGGCCCAGAAAGCGGTGAGCATCGCCGCTCCCGCGGCAGGATCACCGAGCATCCACCAGTGGCCCTGGTCGGGCAGATCGTGCACTCGGGCACCGAGTCGCTGGGCAACCTGGCGACCCAGATCGTCGCCACTGACAAACGGGTCGTTGCCGGCGATGATCGCCAAGCCCGGACGCGTGGTGACGGGTTCGAGCTCGGCACCCCATTCGGCCATTGCCGGTTGGATCGCCGACCGGTACAGCGCGAGCACACAGCGAGCCATCTCGTCGTCGGCGGCATCGGCCATGACCTCGCCCACGGCGCGGGGGATGCCGAGTGTCTCGTACAGCGCAACCCGATCGGCCATGGGGATGGCGCGGTTCTGCTCGAAGTACTGCTCGCCTGCACCAGGCGTCTGCCAGATCTGGGCAAAGTCGTGCCACACGTAGTCGGGGTGGAACAAGCCCAGAACATCGCACGCCCACGAGCGCACGAGTTCGGGGTGCGTTGCAACGGCGCGCATCACGAAACCGCCACCCCAGTCGTGGCCGACCAGGTCGATCGGGTCGCTCGGCCCGCTGGCGGCCTGCACCGTACGAAGCGCTCCGACGAGCCAGTCGACGTACTCCTCTTTAGTTGCTCCGAAGCCATCGGGAGTTGGCCGACCGAAGCCTGGCAGATGCAGGGCGATCAC
>JAYTNH010000249.1:0-4993 GCA_043748395.1 Ilumatobacteraceae bacterium
CAAGCACATCATTGATGGCGCTCGGCGACAAGCCCAGCTTGGTGTACTGCTCGATGTCGAGGTCGTAGTCGACGCCGATGAAGCTGTGGCTGCGATGCGGGCGATCGGGTATGGGCAGGAAGCCTGGCGCGTGATCGACGACGGGTTCTTCGGCGTTGTTGGGGTTGGACGGCATGTGGCACTCGATGCAGCCGAGCGGTCGGTCGACCTCGGGCTCGGTGAGGCCGATGGTGTCATCGAAACCAGCCACGTAGTCTTGCCACTCGTCGAAGGTGGTCTGCAGCACTAGGTCGTCGAGCGTGCCGTCCTCGTTGTCGAGTTCGTTTTCGTTGAGCTGGAAATCGGCGTCGTTGTCGCCGTCGTCTTCACCGGGCGCTACCGAGAGACCGTCGCCATCGATGTCGAGCTTTACGTTGTGACATGCACCGCACGCGATGGATGTGGCGATGGGGTCGTCCCAGAAACCCAACTCGCCGGTGCCGATGTCGTGCACGCGAACCGGTAGGGGATTGGGGTCATTGAACAAGGGCCCGTACACGGTGCCGTAGTCGTCGCGGGTGCCACCGTCGATGTTGATCTTGCCGGCCCCGGCGAGCTCGCCCAACGGTTGGTTCTGGGTGTGGCACACAGTGCAGCTGATGCCGTCTTGGTTGATCGCCTCGCCGCCACCGGTGACCGCCGCCGGTGCATCGTCGGTGGCCTCGTTGAGTGGGAGCACGGCAACACCCGACTCGACGAAGGGCGCAGCGACGGGTGCATGGCAGTTGACGCACACCTGGGCGGCGGCGTCGAAGAGGTCTCGTTGAGCCTCGCCGAGCTGCTCGGCGAGTTGCTCGTTGCGGGCCAAAGTGACGGGCAGTTGAGCCTCCATGATTGTGCCGGTCTGGGCGTGGGCCATCGAGCTACCCGCCCACTCGTCGACAATGTCGGTGTGGCAGTCGGCACAATCCGACACCGATGCGATGTTCGCTTTTTCGTCGGCCAACACGGTGTCGGTGGTGCCGAGTACGTCGACCACATGGAACGACAGCGCGAGGAACAGCACCACCGTGATGGGTGCATGGGTGGCGCGCAACACCTTGAGCATGCGCACGTTGCGCGACTGGCCGCCGCCACGGGGGAAGTCGTGCTCGATCTTGTGCTGTGCCTCGACGATCTGTGCCCAGGCCGCCTGCTCACTCGACCCGAGTCGTGTGGCATCTGATTGGATGTCGGTGAGCGGTCGGCGAAGCTGTTTGAAGTCGATGACCAATTGCCGGAAGTCGCGCGACTGGCCGGCTGCGATCTTGGAGATCTGTGCATCGGCGTTGATGGCCGCCTTGCTCACCCCGATGAGGTGGTGCCGTGCGACGCCGGCGATCGAAACCACGATGGCGATGCCGGTGAGCACCTTGCCCGACGTGAGGGTGGAGCGAAACGGTGCACTGCTGGCGTGCACCCACGCGGCGACCAAAGCGAGCACCGGTAGGTAGAGGTGGGCGCGCACCCAGGCCATGGTGTCGCCGGGTAGGTGCTTCTTGAGAAACGGAATGCGCTTGCGGAGCACGAACGCAATACCCGGCCCGGCGAAGAACAGCAGCGTGACGATGCCGAGCAACACGATGAACAGCGACACGGTGCTGGCGCTGGCGCGGCTGGACTGCAGCAAGAACAATCCACCGAAACCGATGGCGATCAACGCGACCGAGCCGATGATGACGATGAGGTCCCATTGACGCGATTTGATCTGGAACTTCGACACAGCTTCCCCTCGACTGAATCCACGGCTTCACCGCGCACGCTACCATCACAGACGTGGGGCATGTCTCAGCAGTCGTGGGGGTCGATCTCGGTCCGTTGGGCATTGGTCCGACGCCGATCGCCATCCTGGTCACGGTGTTGGTGGTGGGCCTCGTCATTACTGCGTTGCTGGTTCTCGCAAGTCAACTTGCGGGTGGGTTCGTCGACAAGCGTTGGCCGGCCAACGAGCCCCTCACGCCCAGCGAAGTGCTGTGGGCCGAGTCGGGTGGCCACGTGCACCGCAGCTTTCCCGGCCTCGATCCAGTGATTGCGCGCGACCTCACGCAGTACATCACCAGCAAGAAGGTCACCCCTGGCACTGTCATCATCGACGCCGGTGACCTCGCATCGCAGTTCGTGTTTCTGAAGTCGGGCGCTGCCGAGGTCGCCGGTCCGGCAGGCATCCAGCAGGTCAAGGCGGGGGCCTCGTTCGGTGGCGACAACATCTTGCGTCGCATGCCGCACAACGCCACCGTGCGTATCACAGCGCCGTCCGAGATCATGTCGGTCGGCGCCGAGGACTATCTTGCGGCCGTTGCGCTCGGCATGAGCGACGACGACGACGACTACGTGGTGCATGTGCTGGGTGGCTACTTCAACGTGCCCGACGCTGCGCCGACGCCTACTGCGCCGGCGGCCGTTGCTCCGACTCACGCAGCGCCCTCTCCCGTGCCGTCCGCAGCGCCGTCCACAGCGCCGCCCCCTCCACCGGCGTCGGTCGCTCATCCGCCGCCCCCGCCAACCTCACCGCCTCCGCCGTCCGCTGCCGCCGTGCGGGCAGCGCGCGCGTGGGCGTCGGCCACGCATCGCGTCGTGCGCGCCGAGCTCGACGGCTTCGTTCTGCCCGGTGGCGATTCGCCCACCCGCACGCTGGTCGCCGGCACCGAAGTGCAGCAGTTCGAAACCGTGCCGGGCTGGGCGCACGTGCGCACCGTCGACGGCTGGCAAGGTTGGGTCTCGGGCGCCGGACTCGGACCAGCCTGATGCAGGTGCCGGTCTCATGCAGGTAATGGTGATCTCGGCGATCAGCCGCGAATCGTCCAGCTGCTATGTGCTGGCCAAGCTGGTCGAGGAGCTCTGCACGAAGCAGGGTGCCGATGTCGAGGTCGACTTCGTCACTCCGGCCGATGTCGGGGTGCCTGTGAACGATGGCACCGTGCCCGACGACCTACCAGCGGGCGAGGCATGGCGCGAGCGCGTGGCCCGCATTCACTGCCACATCTGGGTGTCTCCCGAGTACCACAGCGGCATGACCGGGTCGATGAAGAACCTGTTCGATTACCTCGCCAAAGAGCCCATGGCCGGCGACATCGTCGGGCTCGTTGCGCTGGCGGGTGGGGGCATGGCCGCGCTCAACACGTTGAACGGCATGTCGGTGGTGGCCCGATCACTCGGCGCCTGGGTGGCACCCGAGATGTGCGCGATGAACAGCAACGACGTCAAGGCCGGACTCGACGAACGCACAGCTGGTCGCCTCGAGATCATGGTCGCAAGCGTCATCGAGATGGGCCGCCGCGTCTACAGCTGATTGGTCATGCTGTGCCTGTTAGTGCTGTGCCTGTTAGTGCTGTGCCTGCTAGACACTGGCAGAGTCGACCTGCATGGCCCGCAGCATGCCCTCACAGGTCCGCACGAGCACCTGGGCAGCATCGCTGAGCTCTCGCGACGACAGCGGGTTCTCGGCACGACCCCGCCATGCCCGAATACGATCGTTGAGCACATCGCGAATCTCGGCGGCCGTGGCGTCGTCGTGCAAGCCGAGCCTGGTGGTGGGCGGGTAGCCCTCGGCACCGAGTAGCCGCTCGACGCTGTCGACCTCGGCGTCGTTGAACGGAATGGCACCCGATCGAATTGCCGCGAACAGTTGGATCTCGGCGAAGACGTGAGCGGTCGAGCGCAACCGCTCGAGTTCGAACTGGATGCGATCGACGCCGGTAGGGGGCGGCGACGCGCGTAGGCGACCCGCGAGTGCCTGGATGGCGGCTTGTGCCTTGAGCACGTCGCGACGTGCTGCGAACTGGCTCATCAACACGCGGCGTAGCTCTTGCAGCCCGCTGCGTTCGAGCAGGTGCTGGGCCAGCGTGGCGGTATCTGAGACTGTCTGATCGCGGATTGCCCGAATTGCGGCGCGCACGCCGAACATGCCGAGGCGGCGAACGAGTTGCTCCCGGTCGTTGGCAACGACGTTGGCTACGAGGTCGTTGTCGATGAACCGATCGGCCGATGCCAACAGCATGTCGAGTTGGTCGTCGGGTAGCCCGGCGAGCCGAGCCAGCAGGTTGTACTCGCTCTGCTTGAACGTTGCGGCTGCCTGCGCGAGGAGTCCGGCGACCGGCACCACCGTTTGGCAGAGTCGTCGCACCTGGGGCGACGATCGGTAACGGGCTGCCACCTTGGCAGCACTCTCGAGCGCATCGTCTTGCCCGCCGGCCAGCTCGTCGGCGCGTGACAGGACTCCGATGGCGTTGATCGGGTTCGTGCGACCGACCTGCAGATCTTGGAATGCTTCGAGGAACCTGATGTCGGTGGGATGCAGGTGACGCATGAGGTACACCACCGCGTCGACCTTGCTCTCGTGGTCGTCCTCGGCCAGGACAAACCGATGCGTGCGCGCCGACAGATCGGTTGAGATGGAGGCGATACCGGGTGTGTCGATGAGCGACAACTCGGTGAGCGACGACGACGGCCACTCGACCACGATGTGTTCGACGCGTTCGGCCGGGTGGCCCTGAAGGTCGACGTCGATGGCGCCCGATTGCCGCGAGAACGGGGTGGTGATCTCGGTGTCGTCATCGAGGTGCAGGGTGGCCCGATACGTGAGTCCGTCGACGTACCAGGTGACGATCTTGGTGCATTCGCTGGCGTCGGTGGGTGCCAGCTCTTCACCCACGAGACCGTTGAGCAAAGTGCTCTTGCCAGCCTTCACCTTGCCGGCGATCGCCACGCGCAGTGGCTCATCGAGCCGGGCCTCGAGTTCGTCGAGCCGGTGTCGTTCGAGCGCATCGGTGTAGTGGCTGCGCGCGAGCCGTAGGAGCGAGCGGACCTGCTCGACCACAGCCACCGGCGACATCGAACCGTCGCCTGAGGCGGATTGGTGTGAGATAGCTGCGGTGGCAGCAGGTGCGAGGTTGGGTGCTGCGGGCGTGGCGACAGAGGGCACCGAAGGGGGTGGCGCGACCGGTGGTGCGACCGGTGGTGCAACCGGTGGTGCAAC
>JAYTNH010000250.1:0-3550 GCA_043748395.1 Ilumatobacteraceae bacterium
CGCGTCGCTGCGGCGAACAGCAACGCCATCACGAGGTAGTACTGCTCCTCGACCGCGAGCGACCAGATCGGAGACAACGGACCAAGACCTCGCAGGACCTCGTCAGAGCCCAGGTACACGAGCTGCCAGTTCATGAAGCCCGCCACGCCGGCGATGGCATCGGCGGCGCGAAAGCCCGGCCAGGCGCTCCACGACGTGCCGGCCCACCGCAAATCGGTGAGGACGATCGCGATTGTGATCACGACCAGCAGTGGCGCAGCGAGTCGGCGGATGCGTCGGCCCCAGAACCGCAGCAGGTCGATGCCCGATCCCTCGCTGAGTTCGCGCAGCAGCAGACTGGTGATGAGATACCCGCTGATGGTGAAGAAGACCGAAACCCCCAGAAAGCCCCCCCGGAACGCTTCTGGTAGGTCGGACAGTGCCGCAACATGGAACAGCAGCACGGCGAGGATCGAGATACCCCGAAGCCCGTCGAGTGCCGCCACATACTGATGACCGGGCGACGTGACATGGCCTGACGAAGTGCCCGCAGCCAGCCGGGGGGTGGAACGCCGCCGGGAGGTCACTCGCGCATGGTATCCGTCGCGGCCCGAATGGCGGGGCGACCGACTGCAGCGAAGTGCCGCGTGCCAGAATGTCGCCCGGAAGGGGGACATCGAGCACATGCGCGCAGCTGAATCGGGGCAGACTTGGCAACCAGCGCTCGACGGCGTTCGGGGATGTGCGGTCACTCTCGTCGTGCTCTTTCACGCGGGCTTCTCGTGGATGTCGGGCGGGTACTTGGGCGTGTCGGTGTTCTTCACGCTGTCCGGCTTTCTGATCACTCGTCTGCTCCTCGCCGAGCATGCAAGCGCGGGGCGCATCGCGTACGGCCAGTTCGCGGCACGACGCATCCGCCGACTACTTCCTGCCAGCGCCATGTGCCTGGTGGGAGTGATGGTGGCACGCGCGCTCGGCGAGTTCGATGGCGTGGTCGGGCTTCGTTCAGATCTGGTCGGAGCGCTGGCGCAGGTGTTCAACTGGGTACGACTCACCGGATCGGGAAGCTACGGCGACCTGTTCGCTGGCGTGTCGGCTGCAACCGTTTCGCCACTCGAGCACTACTGGTCGTTAGCGATCGAGGAGCAGTTCTACCTGGTGTGGCCGCTGGCAGTAGTGGTCATCCTCACGCTGAACCGTCGAGGTCGGGCGTCACGGCCACGCGAACGGTCGGTGGCCGTTGCCATCACAATGGTGACCGTTGCGTTCGCGTTGTTGGCGCCGATCATCGCGGCGGTGTTCGGTCCAGACGCTGCGTACTGGGCCACGCCGGCGCGCCTCGCCGAGATTCTGATGGGGGCAACCGCCGCGGCCTGGATGGCTGCCGGCCACACCGTGCCGGCAACTGCCAGCCGTCTCGCTACCCCGATGCTCGTGGCGATCACGCTCGCCGCCGTGTGGCTGCCGTCGGGCTCGGGGCCGGCATACGCAGGCTGGCTGCCGGTCTGCGGCGTCATGTCGGCGTTGTTGATCATCGGTCTTCAGGTGCCTGGACGCATCGTCACACTGTTGTCGTCTCGGCCTGTGGTGTGGCTCGGGTCGGTGAGCTACGGCGTGTACCTGTTCCATTGGCCGGTGTTCACCATCGCCCGCCAACACGACTGGGTGCTCACCGATCCGGTGCCGTTCGGGCTGGCCGTCGGCTGCACACTCGGGTTGGCGTGGCTGTCGGCCACCACCATCGAGCGGCCGGTGCGATCGCGGCACTGGAATCTGTCGCCTACGCTCGGCTTCGCAACCGTGGTGGTGGTGATGGTGGCCGTGGCCATCAGCACCATCCCCGAGACTCGACCATTGGTCGCCGTCACCGATGCGGTGTTCACCAGGGTGGCCATCACGCCCACGAAGTCGATCGAAGCGCTCGCAGCTCGTCCCCAGTCTGCAACGGCGGCCGACGTCACTACCGTTGTCACTACCGTTGTCGCCGCCGGCAGTACCGACACTCTGCCGGTTCGGCTCGCGCTGGCGCCGGTGCCCTCGCGCCCGACGCGATTGTTGGTGGTCGGAGACTCGACCGCCTTGGCGTTCGCTCATGGGCTCGCGGTGTGGGCCGCAGCGAACCCACAGTACGCCACGGTGTCGGTAGTCGCTCGCGAGGGCTTCGGTGTGCTCCTCACGGGCACCATCACGACCTGGGACGGCTCGAACTTCATCGCGAGCTCGCGCCAGATGATCGAGACCGACGTTCCTGCTGCTGTCGAGTCTCTGCAGCCTGACGTCGTCATCGTGATGACCACTGTCGACGATGTCACCGATCGCCGATGGAACGACGACGAGGGCGACCTCAGTCCCATGGATCCGGCATCGCGAAGTCGGCTGGCTACCGCCTACTACAGCTACACACAGCGCCTGATCACCACCACCGACGCAGTCGTCGTGTGGGTAGTGCCGCCTATTCCGACGACGCAGTGGGAGTCGCGGGCCATGCGCGATCCCGAACGCTACGAAACCCAACATCGGATCATTCGCGGACTCTTGTCAGTCGCCGGAGTTCGTGTGTTCGATCTCGAGGCGTGGATGATGGCGCAAGGCTTTCATCACGATTCGGGCTGGCGGCCCGATGGCACACATCTGAGTGCGAGCGGTTCGCTCCAACTCGCGAGTCAGGTCGCCGGACCGTGGTTGGTGAACGTGGCGCTGGCCGGGCGTTGATCGGGGTCATCGTCGCGTGCCACCGCACCGGCAAGTACGCACACCACCACGAAGAGCGCCGACGTGTGCAGGTTGCTGAAGTAGCCAGGCCACCGGGCGTCGGCGGGGAGTCTGTGCAGCACCTGAGTGCGCACCACGCGGGCTGCCGTGATCGCCGCGAGAGATAGCGCGACGAGGCTCGCGACCCGCACGCGCCTGGTGGCAAACACGAGGGTCGCTACCGCGCCGCCTGCGAGCGCGGCACCCGGTGCGATTGCAACGGCGCTACCACCCACCAGCACTGCCATCGTTGGCAGCAGGCCGCCAAGAGTCGTGGGCTCGAAGCTCGCACGCGAGAACCTGGGAGGTGAGGCGAAGGCACCGGCTCGGGCAGCCCTCGACCGCCACACCAAGCCAACGCACACCAGGGTCGCCAGCGCCGACAGCGCAAGGGCAAGGGTCACGCTGCGCTGGGCCTGCCAGGTCATGGTCACCACGGTGGGCGTGGTCGACGGCGCCAGCCACCAACCGTTGAAGCCGCCGGCGATCTGGCGCGACGCGGCGAGTGGACCGGTTGGCGTCGAAGCCGACCATTGCGTGTTGTAGCCCTCGCCGAGGATCACCCAACACCCGGTTGGGCACGGTGACACCGTGGCTGTGCGGGTGAGCCGCGACCGCTGCACGGTGACCGCCACAGGTGGTGCCACGATCTGCTGTGCGGAACCAGCAAGAACGATTTGGTCGACGTCGATGCCGGTGGCCGAACCCGGGGTGCTCGCGAGGCGGTGGCGACCTGTCGAGAGCGCCAGGGCACCACCATCGCATGGCCGAACGGTGACGGGTGCGCCGTCGGCCAGACGAGCGAGGTCGGCGGTGCTGA
>JAYTNH010000251.1:0-6341 GCA_043748395.1 Ilumatobacteraceae bacterium
CTCGACCGTGTCTCGCATAGGGCCCGACCAGTACTCGTCGTGACCAACCGAGAGCAGCAATCTCACCTGGTCGAGCATCGACGGATGATCCTCGAGGTCGGCGTTGGTGCACACATCGATGCCGTAGCCCGCGCGTTCGGCCCACTCGAGGAACGGCATCTCCCAATCAGGCCACCCGGCCGAGCCCGCGTATGGCGACAACTTGTTGGCGCGCACATATCCCACGTGGGTGTTCATGTCGGGGTCGGGCGGATGCGTGGTCGTGACTCGCCGACCGGCACCCGGCGGCTTGTAGAGATACCCGTGCGACATGGGGCGTTGCAACGACACCGTGGTGCCGCCGGTGTAGAGGTTGCGGCCGCCGAAGTCGTTGTAGGCGTTCCAGGTGTTGGTGGCCAGTGCAAGGAGGATCGTGTTCGGCGAGTCGGCAGGCGGTCGCACCACGAAAAAGGCGTGGTCGCGCCGCGTCTTGCCGTCGACATCGATGGTGAGCACCACCTCGTAGTAGCCCGAACGCCAGTCGTCGCCCACCTGCACTGTGGTTGCACTGGGCCACCCGCAGCCGTGTTCATACGCACCGGGTGGGGTGGCATGATCGCCTGCCTCGACGGTGCCCGACCACACCACGTCGCGCGCCATGCCGATACGTGCAACCTCGACCGTCACCAGCCGGCTGCCGGCCGACGACACGTGCAGATCGACCGAACCTCCGGGGGCGATGGATTGCGGCCAGCAGTACCCGGTCACCGTTTCGTAGCTCACCGGGTCAGCCTGCCATAGACGACGATCAGCTTCCGATCACGATCGGGACCGCCGAGAAGTCGCCCGGGTCGGTCTCGAGCCCAGTGCCACCACGCACCAGCAGCACCACGACGTCGCCCGGTGAGGCTGCCGACAGGTCGAGCGTCACGCTGTAGGGAAGTGCCTGGTCGAAGTTGCCTGCCATCGTGACTTGATTGTCGAGCAACGTCGCAGCGTCACCGACCACGAAGGCGCTCACCACGATGGTCGCCTCGAACCCACGGGCGACACCTTCGACCGTGACGGCACCGGGTTCGACGACGGCGCGGGAGGCGGGGGTGGTGACGGTGGCGAAGTCGCTGGCGGCAGCGAGCACGAACCACCCATCATCTGGACCGAGCTGACGCACGAGCAAGACGGCTCGTGGCGTGCCGATCGGCGCGCCAGCCTCGTCGGACGCGAACACTTCGAACTCACCGCTTCGCGCGTCGCCGGCGGCGAATGGCCCGATCACCGGTCCGGGTACGAAGGCTGCCGCGAGGAAGTCGAGTGCTGCTTGCTCTGGCGTGGTGAACACCACGTCGGCAGTCGGCCAGATCGCGACTTCCACGACCTCCGGCACGGTAGTGGTGACCACGGGTGCCTGCGTCGTAGCGGGGGTGGTCGCGGTCGTCGCGGCAGGCTGCGTGCCAACGGTGCCGCTGGTGGTGGTGTCGTCGCCGCACGCCACGAACAGCAGACCGGCGGACATGACAAGAACCGTGGATACACGTGTTCGGAACATGGTTCCTCCTCTGCATCTCGCTTTCCTTATCATTGACGCGCCGTGGCCCCGCGATCAACAGGGCCATGCGACCCTACGTCGATGCAAGCAGGTCGTCGGGGTGATCGGTCAGGTAGACCAGCACGTCGATGGGAGTCGTCGACGAGTAGCCCGTGGGCAGCCGCACCGTTCCTTCGCTGGTCGCGTAGAACACCTCCCACCCGTGATAGCCACCGAAGGCACGCGGGTCGGCTTGCATGTTCTGCGCATACGCGGTGACTGCGCCGACGTAGCCGGCATTGGGGTTGTAGCCGTACAACGCGGCCTGCATGTCGGCCGGGGCACCCAGCTGCACCAGGTACTGCGCAGCTCCGAGAATGGCATCACGCGCAACGGTGGGGTCGCCCTCGCAGCACTGCTCCCAGGTGGACGGGAGAAACTGCATCGGGCCGATCGCGCCCGCTGACGACTCGCCGACGATGCGGCCCATGCGGGTCTCCTGGAAGTTGATGGCGGCGAGGTACTGCCACGGCACGCCCGTCGCTGCTTCGGCTTGGTCGTAGTACCGGCGCAGCTGGTCGACCGGCAAGGGATCGACGATCGTCCAGGCGGGCACCGTGGCGAGCGGTTCGCTCGGGGTTCGCGTAGCCGCGTGGTCAGCCTGTGCCTGGCGCGCAGCCAAGTGCAAGATGAGCGGGCCGCGAGCGACCGGAGCGACTGCGGCAAGCAACTCCGCGTGCCATTCGGGGTGACGGCTCACCGCTCGATAGGCACGTTGCTGGCGGCGACCGAGTTCGGCCAACTCCACCGACTCCACGTTCGGTTCGCGAATAGCGGCCTCCACCGCCGACAACTCTGCGACCAACGCGGCTGCATCCGCGAACACTCCCGCGTCCAACGCTCGCGGTTCGGGATGAGTGGTCGCGACCGACTCGTCGGGCACCGGGGCAACGCTCGTCACCACCACCACAGTGCTGGCCGCCGGGGGTGCGGTGCGACCGCTGTCGCCTGTGCATCCGGCCACCGCAAGCGCGGCCAGCATCGAAAGCGCGCAGCGCATCGGCATGATCATGAGTTTCGCACGTGGTTGAGCCAGTCAGACGCGGCCGCGGGCATGGGCAGCCAGCCCGGCGATACAGTCTCGACGTGTCCCACAGGCGATGTCGACGTCTTGGAGTCGCCACGCTGCTCGGCGGTCTAGCGCTCGCATCGTGCTCCGCCGCAGCGATACCGCCTGTCACTCTGTCGGGCCCGTCGCCGACCAATCCGTTTCGAATCGGTCGTCCGTTGGTCATACCCCACGCTGGCGGGGATGGCCTGTTCCCCGAGAACACCATCTACGCCTACGAACACAGCATCGCGATGGGTGGAGAGGTGGTTGACGCCGACGTGCGGCTCAGCGCCGACGGCGTACCGATTGCCTTTCACGACGCCACTCTCGAACGCACCACCAACGGCAGCGGCGACGTAGCCGACACCACCTATGCCGAGATCGCCACACTCGACGCTGGCTGGGGCTTCACCAATGGCAGCAGCCATCCCTTCCGAGGTCAGGGCATCACGGTGCCCACGATCGCATCGCTCATCGAACACTTTCCCGACACCTTGATCACGCTCGACCTCAAAGATCTGCGAACCGATGTAGTCGAGCCGCTGTGCACGGTGATCCGGTCGGCGCATCGCGGCGACGATCTGTACATCGGAGTCGACACATCCGAACAGGTGTTGCTGTTCCGTGAGCTGTGCCCCGAGGTGCGCACGTCTGGCACCGACGCCGAGCGCCAGGCAATGCGCGATGCCCGCGCGGCAAACGATGGTTCCTTCGTCACCGCTCAGCTGGTCAGCCAACCGTCATTCATCGGCTCGGACGGCACCACACGCATCACACCTGACTTCCTCGCCTTCGCCCACCGCTACGACATTGCCGTGCTCACCTGGGTGGTCGACGACCCCAATGACATGCGCAGACTGATCGAGATCGGGGTCGACGGCATCTACACCCGACGCCCCGATCTGCTCGCCGAGCAGCTCAGGCTGATGGGTTTGGGGTAGACCAACGCAGCGGTGGCGTCAGATCCGTTCGATGATGATGGCGGGTGCCATGCCGCCGCCGGCGCACATGGTGACCAGCCCGAACTGCAGGTCGCGGCGTTCGAGCTCGTCGAGCACGGTGCCGATGAGGATGGCGCCCGTGGCACCGATGGGGTGACCGAGGGCGATGGCCGCACCGTTGACGTTCACCTTGTCGCGGTCGACGTTCAGGTCGCGCTGGAACTTCTCGGACACCACAGCGAACGCCTCGTTGATCTCGATCAGGTCGATGTCGTCGAGGGTCATACCGGCACGCTCGAGCACCTTGCGCACGGCCGGGACCGGAGCGTTGAGCATGAGCGTGGGGTCGTCACCCATGTTGGCGGTGGCAACTACGCGCGCCCGAGCCTTGAGACCGTGGGCCTTCGCGTACCGCTCGCTCGCGAACAAAATGGCGGCCGCGCCGTCGACGACGCCCGACGAGTTGCCGGCGTGGTGAACGTGCTTGATGTCGAGTCCGGTGTACCTCTGCTGGATGAGCTCGCGGAACGTCTTGGAGCCTTCGGCAAACCGATAGTCGGCGATGTCGGGGAAGCTCGGCGGGAGCGACGCGAGCGACTCGGCCGTGGTCTGCGGGCGGGGGAACTCTTCGCGGTCAAGTGCGAGCGAACCGTCCAGGTTGAACACGGGAATGAGGCTGCGATCGAAGCGACCCTCGGTGATGGCGACATGGGCGCGCCGTTGCGACTCGGCAGCAAGCGCGTCGAGCGCCTCACGCGAAATCCCTTCGAGTGTGGCGATGGCATCGGCGCACACACCCTGGTGCGACTGCGGGTGCAGCTCTTGCAAGTGCATGTTGTTGGCACCCATCGGCAGCATGCCCTTCTTGGGCAGCGACATCATCTCGGTGCCACCCGACACGACGAGATCTTCCATGCCGGCCATGACGGCGTGGGCTGCGTAGTTGGCCGAGGTGATGCCCGAACCACAGAACCGGTCGAGCGTGGCACCGCTGGCGGTGATTGAATAGCCGGCGTCGAGCGCAGCCATGCGTCCGAGATCGCCGCTCTGCTCGCCCACTTGCGAACTGGTGCCCCACACGACGTCGTCGACATCGGCAGTATCGAACCCGTTGCGGTCGACGAGCGCGCGCAGCACGGTAGAGGCTAGGTGCTGCGGGTGCAGGTGAGCCAGGGCACCCTTGCCTTGCTTGCCAATGCCGCGCGGTGTGCGGCAGGCGTCGATGATCAATGCGTCAGACATGTGGTGCTCCCGGGTGGGCGAGGGGGAAACCCCAAACCTAGCGAGCTGCGCCTCGTCCACCACGAAGCCAACTACTGAAACTCGGGTACGTCACACGGTCATGCTCGAACCGGGCGGGCGGGCGATGGCTTGCGCTCAGCAGCAGCGCGAGCTGGCCTCGACAGGTGTCTCGGCTGGCACTGCTGCGGCGTCGCAGGCCATCGACGGTGCTTCGCCGAGCACGGTGTAGAACTCCCAGTCGTTCTCGGGACCCTTCACCCAGGTCTTGTCCTGCACGGCGAAACAGCACGACGTGTTCTCTTGCACTTCTTGCTGCATGCCGTTGGCCTGCGTGCGGGCGATCACTGCCGAGACCTCGTCGGTGGTCTCGACCTCGACGCCGATGTGGTTGAGCGAACCGGGCTCGCCCATGCCGGTGAACAGCACCAGCTTCAGCGGCGGGTCGACGATGGCGAAGTTGGCGTACCCCTCGCGCACCTTGGCCGGCGGTGTCTGGAAGAGCTTGGTGTAGAACTCGATGGAGACATCGAGGTCGGCAACGTTGAGGGCGAGTTGGACACGTGACATCTGGATCTCCTGGGTGAGTGACGACCGATATATTGATAGCCGTCGATGCGTTGACTCTACGGACTAGATCGATGATTGTCAATGGACTTCTTCGATCATTGTCGATATAGTTGCGGCATGGTGACTCGCACGAAGTCGAAGCTCGACCCCGTTGCGTACTGCACACCGGTGCGCACCGACGTGCTCGACGAGGCGCAGGCTGCCACGCTGGCCGACTCGTTTGCCGCGCTCTCCGACCCCATCCGCCTGCGCCTGCTCAGCTACATCGCCGCGTCCGATGCACCCGAAGTGTGCGCATGCGACCTCGTCGGGCCATCGGGTCGGTCGCAACCCACAGTGAGTCACCACATGAAGATCCTCGTCGAGGCCGGGCTGGTGGAACGCGAGAAGCGCGGCCTGTGGGTGTGGTACCGACTGGTGCCGTCACGCCTCGATGCGCTACGCGCCGTGCTGGGTTGATACGGGCCCGCCCGGCACCCGCGCTGTCACGAAATCCGACACGCGGTGTGGCGTGGCATGACAGCGCGCCGGATGCCGGTCCCTACATCGTGAACGCAAGGCTGCGCGCAGCCTTGTCGCCCCAGGTGGCATCGCCCGTCCAGGCGATGCGGCCATCGTCGATGGGGCCTTGCGGATCGATGCGGCCGCATGCGAGCAGCGCGAACGTGGTGGAGTCGGCGGTGAGCACCACGTCGGGTGACTCGAGTGCGTCGACCACAGCAGCCCGGCCGGTGACAGCAACATGCATGGTGCGCTGCACCGGCCCGGCGAGCTCGATCGTGATGCCCATGCCGTCGGGCAGGCCGACCTTCTTGCCCACGATGTAGGGAAGCGACCGTACGATCTCGTCGATCGCCATTTCGGCAGCAAGGCCGTCCTGATGACCGGGCAGGCCGAGCGGCACTCGGACGTCTTGCTCGTGCGCCCAGCAGTCGAACACCCTGATACCCATGAACTTGCCATAGGTGCCGGGGCC
>JAYTNH010000252.1:0-17416 GCA_043748395.1 Ilumatobacteraceae bacterium
GGCGAAGTGATCATCATCGCCGGAACCATCTCCATCCCTGCCGAGCGCCGTGCCGGCTGTCTCGAGGCATCCATCCCCCTGCAGGCGGCTACCCGCAACGACGAGCCCGGGTGCATCGACTACGTGTTCACCGCCGATGCCGTGCGCGACGACATCATCGCCGTGTACGAGCGCTGGTCTGATGCCGCCTGCCTCGAGGCCCACTTCTTGCACGAGAACTACATGAACATGCGCGACACGTTCGGCAAGCACGGCATCACCGGGGCCGACGTCAACAAGTACCGCGTCGACGCTCACGCACCCGTGTACAACTCGAAGATGATCGCCACCGCATCGTTCGACGAATGACCGAACCCTCCGCGGGGCTGCGCATTCGCAACGCGGCGCGAGCGCTCGTCCTCGACCCGGACGATCGCACCCTGCTGGTGCGTTTCGAGTTTCCGCTCGGCACTCGCTGGGCTCTCCCAGGCGGCGGGCTGGAGATGGGCGAATCGCACGAGGAGGCGCTGCAGCGCGAGTTGGCCGAAGAGGTGGGGCTGGTCGGCGCAGAGATCGGGCCGTGGATCTGGACTCGCCTGCACATCATTCCCTTTCTGGACGGCCGGTTCGACGGTCAGCGCGAGCGCATCCATCTCGTGCGCACAGCAGCATTCGATCCTGAGCCACAGCTCACCTGGGCACAGATGAACGCCGAGTACGTGTTCGGAATGAAATGGTGGAGCATCGACGAGATCGCCGCGAGCAGTGAACACCTTGTGCCCGCCGCCCTCGCCCGCCACGTGACCGACCTACTGCGTGACGGACCACCAATTCGACCCTTCGACATCGACCCCTAGCGCATACGGTCGTACCGTGCCCAGTGGATCGATCATCGCCGCCTTCGCCCTCGCCTCGCTTGCGTTGCTGCTCATTCCTGGTCCGGCCGTGCTGTACATCCTCAACCGCAGCGTGAGCGACGGCCGAGAAGCGGGCCTCGCAGCCGTCGCCGGCCTCGAGTTGGGCAATCTCGTGCATGCACTTGCTGCGGCTGCCGGGCTCTCGGCCGTGCTCGCAACGTCGGCTGCCGCATTCACTGCCGTCAAGTGGCTCGGAGCCGGCTACCTCGTCTACGTCGGGGTGCGAACGCTTCTCAGTCCACCGACCGTCATCGACCCCGCCATCGCGGCCGTCAGCATCAAGCGGGCATTCGGCCAGGGGATCGTGGTGAACGTGCTCAACCCCAAGGTTGCGTTGTTCTTCCTGTCGTTTCTGCCGCAGTTCATCCGGCCCGAGAACGGACACGCCGGATTGCAGGCGTTGGTGCTCGGGGTCGTGTTCGTCCTGGTCGGATGCATCACCGACAGCTCCTACTCGCTGCTTGCCAGCCACCTTCGGACGGTGTTGTTGAAGGGCAGAGCGCTGCCGTTCATCCGCCGCTACGTCGCTGGCACCGTGTTCATCGGGCTCGGTGTCGTCGCCGCCACTGCATCTGTCGGCCAACCCACCAAGGCCTAGCCATGTTGTTCTCGGCCGATGCCCGGCCCGGAATCGCCGATGGCTTCATCACGGTCACCTTCCGCACCTGGACCCGCGCGCACGCCAAGACGGGTGGCCGCTACCGCGTCGCCGGCATGTTGATCGAGGCGCGGGTAGTCGCACAGGTTTTGTCGCGCGACATCACCGAGGCCGACGCGCGCAAGGCTGGTAGCCCCGATCTGCTGGCGCTGCGCAGCAGGCTCGGCGATCCCGCACCGGAAGCACTCGTGTGGCGTATCGACTTCCGTTACGTCGGCCGCGACGACCGCAGCGAGCGAGGTGAGATCGACGTCCTCTCCACCATCGAACTGACTTCGATCCGTAATCGCCTTACCCGGCCCGACCGTTCCGGTCGTGGCCGGTTGTGGACCCTGGGCACGCTGCAGCTCATCGAGCGCTACCCAGGCGTCGTCTCGACGGTGTTGGCCAAGCACGCCAGACGCGACCGCGCCTCGTTCAAGCTCGATGTTCGCAAGCTCAAAGAACTCGGCCTCACCGAGAGCCTCGACATCGGCTACCGCCTCACTGCGCGAGGCGTCGCCGTGCTGCGCGACCTCAGCTGAGCGACGCGTCTGCGGCGCGGAGCCGTGCGATCACCGGCGCGAACTCGGTGTTACTACGGACGCTGAAGTAGCTGATCCCCCAACGCTCACGGCAGCGCAGCAGGTGTTCGGCGATCTCGTCGTGAGTGCCGATGGCGACGAACGGTGTGGCCAGCACGTCCTCGACGCTGAGACCACCGAGTTCGCCCACGAGCCTGGTCGCCACGTCCTGGCGGTCATCGGTGATCTCGACTACCTGTACGAGCGCATTGAGTTCAAGTGGCGTAGACCGTTTCGCGGCGTGGTCGGCAATGCACGCGATCGTGTCATCGAGTCGGGCAGCCTGCCAGCGCACCTCGTGCCGTTGACCATCGGCCAGCGTGCGGCCGAGCATGGTGAGCCCGATGCAGTCGGCGTGTACCGCTGCATGTGCCAGCGCCGCCTTGCCGTTCACGCCCACCATGATCGGCACCCGCTGTTGGTGCGACTGCATCACCCGAGCACCGGTGAGCTGGTAGTGCTCGCTGCGGTGGGTGACCTCGGCCCCGTCGAGCAGTTGACGGATGATCTCGACCGCCTCCGCCATGCGTGCCTTGCGTACTGCAGGCGGATCGAATCGCTGCCCGATCGCCGCGTACTCGGTGAACGAGTGACCCGCGCCAATACCGACCTCGACACGCCCACCGGTGAGGTGATCGAGGCTGGAGATCTCGGCAGCCAGGTGCACCGGATGGTGGAAGTCGTTGTTCAGTACCAGCGGACACACGCGCAGCGTGGTGGTGGCTTGCGCCATCGCGAGTAGGGGGAGCAACGGGGTCCAGTGATCGCCAACATGGTCGAACGTGTGCACCACATCGAACCCGGCCGCCTCGGCTGCTTGTGCTTGTGCTACCAACTCGACCGCCGAACCCGCCCGCACCTGGAAGCCGAATCGAAACCGCCGCACGCGCCAACGGTACGCCGACAGGCGTGGTGTCCGAAAGTCGCCACCCGACGGTGGGTGCCAGCCGTAACCTCGTCAAGTGCCTACGTCATCGCCTGTTGCTCAGAACGCCGCAGAGTCGGCATCGGTGAGTCAGCGACCGGCAGCCTTTGATCTGGCTCGACTCGCCCTACCCGGGCTCATCTGGGGCACCAGCTTCCTGCTCATCGCGGAGGGACTCGAGGCATTTCCACCGTCGCTCATCACGCCAATGCGCATCGGTTTCGGATTCCTCACCCTTGCCTTCTTCGCCCGCGCGCGGCAGTCGCTTCCTCGGTCGGACTGGGCCCGCATCGTGGTACTCGGCGTGGTGTGGATGGCGTTCCCGCTCTCGATGTTCCCCTTCGCCGAGACGCGTGTGTCGTCCGGTGTCACTGGCATGCTCAACGGCGCGACACCCATTTTCGTCGCCGCGATCGCCACGCTGATCGCGCGCCGTCCACCGCCGAGGCATCAGCTCATCGGTCTCGCCGTCGGGTCACTCGGCGTGGCGCTCATCGCCCTGCCCACACTCGACGAAGGCCGGTCGAGTGGCATCGGGGTTGCCCTCATCCTGAGCGCGTTGGCGAGCTACGGAGTCGCACTGAACCTTGCCGTTCCGTTGATCCAACGCCACGGCTCGCTGCCGGTGATGTGGCGCACTCAGGCCGTCGCGTTCGTGCTCACCGCGCCGTTCGCTGTGCGCGATGTCGACAACGTCGAGTTCCGCTGGCAGCCGTTCCTCGCCATCGCCGCGCTGGGGGTCTTCGGCACCGCTATGGCGTACGTTCTTGCCGCCTCGAACGCCGCCCGTTTCGGACCGACGCGTGCATCGATCACCACCTATGTGATTCCCGTAGTGGCAGTAGTGCTCGGTGCCGTGTTGCGCGACGAGCGAGTGTTCGCCATCGCCGTGGTCGGTTGTCTGGTCACCCTGCTCGGAGCCTGGCTCGCCGGCCGGCGCGCGTAGCGACCGGCCTCCCGCCTGCGACGCTGGCACCGAATCTCAACGAGGGGGCGAGATCGTGCGCCAGCGTGGCAGGTCGTCGGATCAGCGGAAGTCGCGGCTGGCTGAGCTGGCGGCTACTGGCAGCGGGGTGAGTTCGTCGGCGACGATGTTGATGACCCCTTCGCTGCGTTCGAGTCGGCCACGGATGAGGAGTGCCGGTGAGCCCCGGGCCACCTTGCGAAAGCGCGCCCAGCAGCCCTTCGAGACCACCACGTTGATCAGTCCGGTTTCGTCCTCGAGGTTCATGAACGTCACACCCTGGGCGGTCATCGGGCGCTGGCGATGCGTCACCACGCCGGCCACCAGCACCCGACTGCGCGGCTCGCACTGCCAGAGGCCCGCCGACGTGATCACACCCATTTCGCTGAGGCGGGTACGCAAGAACCGGGTGGGGTGTCCGTCAGGGGCGACACCGGTGGCCCACAGGTCGGCGACGGCAAGTTCCATCGGCTCCATTCCAGGCAGTCGCGGTGCCTCGGCGCCGGTGACCATGCCCGGTAGGCGACCGGGGCGCGATTGCACGGCAGCTCCCACGGCCCACAACGCCTCACGCCGTTCGAGGCCGAAGCACTGACTGAACACGCCCGCCGTGGCCATGGCTTCGAGTTGCACCAACGTGAGCGTCGGGTGCTCGCGTACCACGTGTTCGAGCGACTCGTACGGACGACCGGCCTCGATCGCTTTGGCCAACTCGCTGCCCAACCCGCGCACCGACCCGACCCCCAACCGCACCGCAAGGTCACCGTGCTCGCCCGAGCAGACCGGGACCGCGGCCGACACCGGTTCGAGCGTGGCGCTGGCGAGCGACGCGTTGAGATCGGGAGACAGCACCACCACACCGTGGCGGCGGGCGTCTTGCACCAACGAATGCGGGCTCCAGAAACCCATCGGCTGCGCATTGAGCAAGGCTGCGCAGAACGCCGCCGGCTCGTGGAACTTGATCCACGACGAGGCATACACGAGGTACGAGAACGACACGCTGTGCGACTCGGGGAAGCCATAGTTGGCGAACGCCGCCATCTTGGTGAAGATCTCGTCGGCCACGTCGCCGGTGATGCCGCGCTCGGCCATGCCCTCGTACAGGCGTTGCTTGAGGCGTTCCATGCGCGCCCGGCTGCGCTTGGAGCCCATCGCCTGACGCAACTGGTCGGCCTCGCTGGGGGTGAAGCCGGCAACATCGATGGCCATCTGCATGAGCTGCTCTTGGAACAGCGGCACACCCAACGTCTTGCCCAGCGAGTTCTCGAGCAGCGGATGCAGGTAGGTGACCGGTTCTTGGCCGTTGCGGCGGCGGATGTAGGGATGCACCGACCCGCCCTGGATGGGACCGGGCCGGATGAGCGCGACCTCGACCACGAGGTCGTAGAAACGGCGCGGCTTGAGCCGTGGCAACGTGGCCATTTGAGCGCGCGACTCGATCTGGAAAACGCCAACGGTGTCGGCGCGGCACAACATGGCGTACACGTCGTCCTCTTGGGGGATGGTGGCCAGATCGACCTCGTACCCTCGGTGCTCGCGGATGAGATCGACGGCGTAGTGCAGCGCGCTGAGCATGCCCAACCCGAGCAGGTCGAACTTCACCAAACCCGCTGCGGCACAGTCGTCTTTGTCCCACTGCAGCACGCTGCGACGATCCATACGACCCCACTCGACCGGGCATACCTCAATGATCGGGCGGTCGCAGATGACCATGCCGCCGGAGTGAATGCCCAAGTGGCGAGGGGCATCTTCGATCTCGGCGGCGAGCTCGAGCACCGCCGCAGGCACCCCGTGATCGGGCTGCGCGGCGGTGGTAGCGACGTTGCCCCACGCATCCATCTGCTTGCTCCAAGCGTCTTGCTGGCCAGGAGCGAACCCCAACGCCCGTGCCATGTCGCGCACCGCCGAACGGGCCCGATAGGTGATGACGTTGGCCACCTGCGCTGTGTGGTGGCGGCCATAGCGCTGGTACACGTACTGGATGACCTCTTCGCGGCGGTCGCTCTCGATGTCGAGGTCGATGTCGGGCGGACCATCGCGCTCGGGCGACAAGAACCGCTCGAACAGCAACCCCAACGACACCGCGTCGGCCTTGGTGATGCCCAGCGCGTAGCACGCCGCGCTGTTGGCGGCACTGCCCCGGCCCTGGCAGTAGATGTTGGCCTCGTTGCAGAACCGCACGATGTCCCACACCACCAAGAAGTAGCCGGCGAACCCGAGCGACTCGATGATGGCCAACTCGTGATCGATCACGCGCCAGGCCCGGGCCCGCACCGACAGGTCTTCTCCGGCGGTGGGCCGTTCGCCATAACGGCGGCCGGCGCCATCGGCCACCAGGATGCGCAGGTACTCCATCTCGCTGACCGGTGCCCCCGACGGTCCCGGCGGACACGGGAACGGTGGCAGGCTGGGGGCCACCAGCGACAAGTCGAATGCAGCTGCACGTCCGATGTCGGCGGCGAGCTCGACCACACCCGGGTAGCGCAGGAACCGGCGGTTCTGCTCGGCACCGCTGCGCAGGTGGGCGCCAACAGTGGCGGGCAGCCAGGGATCGAGGTCGTCGAGACTGCGCCGCGCCCGCACAGCTGCCACCGCCGTGGCCAACTTGCGCTGCGCGGGCGTGGCGTAGTGCACGTTGTTGGTGGCGATGCAGCCCAGATCGTGGCGGGCAGCAAGTTCGGCCAATGCATCGTTGCGCGCCGAATCGAGCGGGTCGCCGTGATCCCACAGTTCGACCACCACACGCTCGCGGCCGAACAACTCGATCAGCCGCCGCAGTTCGCGACCTGCTGCAGCCGGGCCATCGCGCAGCAACGCTGCCGGCACCGTGCCCTTGCGGCAGCCGGTGAGCACCCACCAATGCCCTGCACCGACATCGGCAAGGTCATCGAGAGCGAACTGCGGCGCCCCCTTCTCGCCGGCCAGGTGACCGAGGCTGAGCGCCCGCGCCAAGCGCGCGTAACCCGCAGGGCCATCGGCCAACACGAGCAGGTGATCGCCGTGAGGATCGGGCAGGTGTGAGTCGGGAACCTGACCGGTGGCCACCTGACGTTGGGTGTCGGCCTCGGTGCGCGCCACCCGCCCGCGACCCGCGGCGAGGGTGACCTCGGCACCGAACACCGTGGGCAGCCCGATCGTGCGGGCCGCCTCGGCGAAACGCACCACGCCGTACAGGCCGTTGTGGTCGGTGAGCGCCAATGCCTCGAGTCCCAGCCGTGCCGCCTCTTCCGCCAACTGCTCGGGATGCGATGCACCGTCGAGGAACGAGAAGTTGGAGTGGCAGTGCAGTTCGGCGTACCGGGCAACGGGGGCATCGGGTCTGAGCAGGGGCTTGGTGAGGTCGGGGTTTGCGCGACCGGAGACACCAGCACCGGCGACATCAGGTGCAACGTACGGCTGACGCTTGCGGCTCAATGCCGGGCCATCGCCACCGGCGTTCCACGATGGTGAACCCGGCGAGCGGCCATCTTTGCCGCGGTCGCTGAGCAACGCGTCGAGCTCTGACCACGGCATGTCGGGATTGTTGAAACCCATAAGAGTCGCTACTGTATCGAACACCTGTTCGCCGAACAAGACCGAACGCTTGGGTCGCGGTACAGTGGCGCATCACCCCATCCGCAGGGGCGCATCACGAAGGGCTGCCACCATGGCTGGCAAGACACCACAGAAACCGGCATCGAAGAAGGCCGGCAAGTCGCTGAAAGAAAAGCGCGCCGACAAGAAGAGCAAAGCCGACAACAAGCGGGCTCTACCCGGCTCCTGAGCCAGACAGCCGAGGGTTCAGGGCATCCAGGTGTAGCGCATGTCGGGGGCGCGTTCTTCGTTGCCTGCACCGTCGGTGAGCTCTGCCACCTCGAAGCCGTGGCGTTCGTAGAAGCGACGCGCCTTGTCGTTCACTTGAAACGTCCAGAGTTGCGCACCGGCGCCTGAACGCTGCTTGGCGATCTCGATGAACTGATCGCCCAACCCGCGACCGACCCACGACGGGTCGAGGTAAAGGTGCTCGATCCAGCCGGCGTCGAGCACCATGAAGCCCACGATGGTGCTATCGAGTTCGGCGACCCACACATCGCGATGGCCGACGACATCGTCGGCCATCCACCGGCGAATCTCTTTGGGCTCGTGCACGCTCGGCACATCGGGCAACGCGAACTCGCGTGAACGCATGTACACCTGGGCGCATCCGCCAGCGTCGTTGCCGCGGGCCTGTCGCACCGACGGCTTGCCCGGCTGCAACGCCCGCAGCGCACCTTCGAGGCCCGGCTCGTGGAGTGCAATCGCCCGATACCACGGGAACCAGCGCACCTCTTGGCTCTCACCCTCGGGCGGTGTGGGCGTGATCGCCGGCGATTCGAGGAGGTAACGCAGGTCGAGGTGGCGGTGCTTGCGCGGGCCAGGGTGCACGTCGACGTGCACCAACTGCGGTACGCCACCCGCAAACGTGACCGGCAAGCCGGTCTCTTCAGTTGCCTCGCGCAACGCTGCATCCCACGGCGTTTCGCCTGCGTCGATGTGGCCACCCGGCTGCAGCCACATGTTCATGCGCTTGTGCAGGTGCAGTACTACTCCGCGATCGCTGACCACGATGGCCGACCCGGTGACGTGCACACGATGGGCATGCTCGTCGAACGGTGCGGCCAGAGCGTCGAACTGTTCGGTGAACTCGGCGAGTGCCTGACGCTCACGAGCATCGACCGCAGTACGCGCCATGACCGCATCGCGCACGACCACATTCAGCGAGGCGCGGGCATCGGTCACTGGTTCGTCCATCGCACCACGTTACGTACAAAACAAACACTTCAGCCGCAGGCAAAGCGCGCCGATGCTTGTCACTGAAGACGTGTCATTGCGGGGCAACCAACAGGCCAACTCGCAGGCATCCGGCAGGCGGAAGAACTCGAGCAACGAAATGGAACCCGACGCACAACTAGCACCCCGAGTCCTCTTAGCCGTGAGCGACGCGCTGCTGCGTCGTGTGGCGGCCGGCGCGCTGCGCGCCCGCGGATTCTCGGTGAGTGCAACGACGGAGGAGGAAGCCGCGCTGACGCTTGCGCGGTCGTTCGGCCCCGACGTGGTGATGGTCGACCTCGAGCTCGCGAGCCCTGAAGGCGGCAACCTGTTCGACACGCTGCGCAGTCTCACGGATGCGTACATCGTTGGCATCGCTCCCCCCGATGCCGACAGTGCACGCATCCGTGCCCTTCGAGCCGGGGCCGACGACGTTGTGTCGATGCCGGTGAACCCCGACGAGTTGGCAGCACGGTGCCAGGCACTGCTGCGCCGCCCGCGGCAACTGCATGCCCGGTGGGACCCGATGCGTGCCTCTGTCATCACCCTTGGCGACCTTGTTGTAGACGTTGGTCGTAAGGAGATCAGGGTTCGCGGTCAGGATGTGCCGGTGACCCGCATCGAGTTCGCACTGTTCGAGCAGCTCTGCCGACACCCCGCCGAAGTGTGTGCGCGTGTGCAGTTGCTCGAGGAGGTGTGGGGCCCGCACTGGGTGGGCGACACCCATGTGGTCGATGTGCACCTGTCGAACCTGCGCCGCAAGCTGCAGAACCAGGCACCCGAACTGCGGTTCATCCACACCGTGCGCGGCGTGGGCTTCCGGCTGAGCAACGATCTGTTGCAGGGCGATGATCGCGACGATCGCGACGATCGCACGCTCGTGTCGGCCTGAGCTGGCAGTTCAGGCCGCTAGCAGTACTCGCCGACGATCCACCACTGACGACGTTCGAGCGCGGCAAGCACCAACCTGCCCGACGCGGTGAGCAGCTGAAACCGCGCTGCTCGGCGGCTGCGAGTGGCGTCCCACCAACGCTCTTCGAGCGGCCACGGGCCCGCCCACGCCACCACGATGTCGGGCCCGCCAGTAGCGCCGCCCGACCCGGCCCCGAACTGCACCGTTGCAGGCGCCGCGCTGACGATGCCGCGCCCGTTCACTCGCACCACCCCTCCGGCAGCATCGCAGACCACCACCGGTAGCGGATCGGCAAGCACCAACGCCGGCGACGGACTGGGAAGCTGACCCGGCCATGGACCAGGTGCACTGGTGAGACGCTCCGCCGGTTCGGCAAGATCGGCGGTGAGCGCCGGCACCCAGGTGAAGGCATCGTGTGGCTGCCGACCACCCTGCGCAGCGGGCACCAACACCTGCTGCTCCCCCGCCAGTGCCACCAGCCGCGACACGGCGCGCGCTGCCCAATCGTCGGCCTGAGTACGGCCTCCCCACAGGCCGAGTTGCACACCATTGTCGGCGCGCAGTTCGGCAGGTTCGAGCCGTAGCAACGTGATACCGGCCGTGATGGATTCGGCCCGCACCCATGCATCGAGCTGCCAACGCACGCGTTCGACCATGGCCGCACTGCTGAGGCCGGCCGGGCGATACCACACCCGCTCGTTCTGTTCGCCGTGCTCGGTCTGGGCTGTGATGACCAAGCGAGTGCACACCCGGCCGTCGGCCGACAGCAATCCGGTGAGGTCGTCGGCCAACTGACGGGCGACGAACACCAAGATGTCGACCTGGTGCACCGGCTCGACGAACTCGCGCGACACGTGCAGACCAACCGGTGGATCTTGGGTGCCGGGCAGGCGGGCATCGCCGCCCATGGCAACGGCGCGCGCAAACGCGCCCGCCCACCCGAAGCGCGCCAACACATCGGCCTGCGGCAACACTGCCAGATCGCCAAGGCGACGCACGCCGAGCCTGCCGAGCAGGTGGACGAACTCGGGCGCCAACCCTGCCACCAACGCCAACAGGCGCACCGACAGTGGCGCGAGGAAGGCTGCCGTTTCGGTCGATGGCACCACCACCGGCGTGCTCGTGCGAGCCGACCGACGCGCAGCGATGCCAGCACCGAAGCGACCATCGGCGACCCCGATGCCCACTCCCCCAACGGCTGCCAGTGACCGCCCCTGTGCAGCAACAGCTGCGGTAGCCACCTGCACCATGCGCACGGCCATGGCCGCCTCGCCGCCGAAGTAACGCGCCGGCCCACGCGCCATGAACGTGAGCGTGCCCGGTTCGGTGATCTCGAGGCGCGGGATGAGCTCGCCGACTGCTTGCACGACCTGATCGAAGTCGCGTCGCTCGCGGGCGGGATCGTGCTCGGCGATGCGCACGTGCGGGCAACGCCCCTGGGCCTCGCGTCGGCGCTGACCGACGGCGATGCCCTCGTCGGCTGCCGCACGCGAGTGGGCGATCACCTGATTGGCGCGCAGCACCACCACTGGTTCGTCAGCCTGCGCATCGGCAACCACCACCGGCCAATGAGGGCACCACAACACTCCCAAGCGGGGGACGTTCACCGCGCGGCCACGCTCATCAGGCCCACTCATCACGTCACGATCAACCAGTGCGACGGAGCGCGACCAGATCGCCGCCGGAGTCACCGGTTGCGCTGCCAACGGTGGGGGTTTCGAGCCGGATGCGCCCGTCGTGGCCGGGGAACCACATCGACGCCCGGCGCGCTCTGGGCAGGCGCCGCCCACACAGCTCGACCTGGAGCAACCGCGAGCTGGCCACGCCGTGACCTGACCCCAACCCGCGCCACGTGACGACGTTGGCAGTGAGTTGCAGATCGCAGCCGAACACCTGTTGCGTGCCTGCGACGACCAGCACGGCACCGCGTGACTGTGCCCGTGCTTGGAGTTGCCTGGCAGCGCCGCTACGCACCTGCTGCGCAGCAGGGCCGATCAGCACAACATCGAAACCATCGATCATCGCCGCCAACAGCTCGGCCCACTGTTGCTCGCTGAATCGCTTGCCTGCACCGACACACACAGGTGCATCGTTCACCGCCACCAGCCGTTCGAGCGCCACCCCACATTCAGCTGCGGCGCGTAGCCCCAGACCTGGCAGCCCCGCCACCGACACCCACGAACCCTGCTGAGACGGCTGGGCAGCTACGGCCAACGCTAACGATGTGGCCGCAGCACCGATGCAGCCGATCGTGCTGCCGCGTTGCAGGCTGCCGTTGGGAAACAGGTCGACGAACGCTGCCAACACCGGCAGGGTACGTTCACGGGCTGGAGCGATCGACATCATCGCTCACTCTACCGAACACACGTTCGATCCACAAGGGCTGTTCGGTCTAGTGGTTGGCCTTCCACTTGGCCAGCGCGGCCCGGCTGCGCTCGACCAACGAGGCGGGCACGAGCCGCAGATAGTCGGATTCGCCGCCGCCAGCATCGCCGCCAGTAGCCACTGCGGGCGCGTCGGTCGTGTCGGCCGCCGGCGCGTCGAAGGTGGGCGGCACCATGCCGGGCTTCCAGTACTGGTACATGTCGCGTACCACTTCGGACAAGCCCTCGGCGGTCGACCCCTTGGCAAGGTCGACCGTGACGATGTTGCTGTACATGTGCACACTTGCCACATGGCCGGTGGCGAACAACTGCCGAGCGAGCGCTGCCGCCGGACGCGTACCTACCGCGGCGTCGACCGAGGCGAATCGCTCGTGGCCCTGACCCGTGAGGTTGTGGTTGGCCTCGAACCGCACCATGCCAGGCGTCGAGCTGGGCGTCGAGACGACGGAGAGTTGCTGACCCATGACCGCAGCGTAGTGGTCAGGCTGTGGCCGCTGCCCATTCCGCACCGCTGAACGCATCGATCATCGCGTGCACATCGCCCAACGGATACAAGATGGGGCACGTGCAGCCGTGCGCCACATATTCGGCCACCTTGGCGCGGGCCTCGGCGGGAGTACCCGAAGCCGTGAGCATCTGCACGATCTCGTCGGGCACCAGCTTGCTGGCTGCCACCACCTGCTCGTGGGTGGCTGGCCAGGTGAGTACTTCACCCACCGCGTCGAGCAAGCTCTGGGGCACCCCTGACGCCTTCATGATGTGCGGCTGCTGGCCGAGGTACTGGGTGACCATCAGACGGGCCATGTCGAGCGCGGTCTGACGATCTTCGTGCACGCTGCACACCACCAGTTGCGGCCGGTCGATGTCGTCGACGCTGCGGCCGGCCCTGGCCGCTCCCGCAGCCAACGCCTCCATTGCCTTCGCGTTGTAGTCGGGCGACACCAAGTAGTTGAGCACTACGCCGTCGGCGATCTCACCCGTGAGCTCCATCATCTGCATGCCCGTGGCACCGATGTAGATGGGCACATCCTTGGGCCGTCGCTCCTGATACACGTAGTCGAGTTCGACGCCGTCGAGGTGCACGTACGCACCGTCGAACGTGACGGTCTCGTTGTGCAGCAGGGCGCGCACACACGTGACGATCTCGCGCATCACCGTGAGCGGACGAGCGCGGTTGATGCCGACCTTCTTGGCCAGCGGATCCCACCACGCGCCAATGCCGAGAATGACCCGACCGGGCGCGAGATCGTCGAGTGTGCTGAACGTCGCCGCGAGGCGCGCCGGGTTGCGGCTCCAGCAGTCGACAACGCCCGAGCCCACCTTGATGCGTTCGGTGACACTGGCGAACGCGGCCATGGGCACTGTGGCCTCGCGCACCAGCCGGCTCTCGGCCTGCCACACGGCATGGAAGCCGCGCTGCTCGGCGTACTTGGCGATCTCCATTGCTTCGCGAATCGGGTGGGCGTCCTGCAGGTAGACGGCGGCGGGCGTGCTCATGACCGCGATCCTGTCACAGCCGGGCGAACAATCGGGCGGCTTGCTCGGCCGCTTTGGCACGCACTTCGTGGGGGTCGACGCGGGTTGGCAAGCTGTCACTCAACACCAGTTGGCCCGATGCCAGCGTGATCTCGAGCGGCCGCATGCCGGTGGTGAACGCGACATGCCATGGGCTGTCGGCGTGTGGATAGTCCCAGGTGACAACATCGTCGCGGGCTTCGGGAAAGAACCGATACCCCTCGTCGAGCCATGCCCACACGGTGTCGGGCGACTGCATCACATCGTCCTCGCGCAGACGCACGTAGGCGAGCCGTGCTTCTTCGAACATGTTGGCGCCGATGCCGTCGGTACCGAGCACCACCGGGTTGGGCCGAGCTGCGGGGCGGCCGTAGCCCACAGAGTTGTTCATGTTGCTGCGCGGGTTGTGGGCGATCGTTCCGGGCAGATCGCGGTCGAGATGGACGCAGTGCACCAGCAGCCAGTTGTCGGTGGCAAGCGGTTGCAGCCGCGCCCCGGCCGCGATGTCGTCGGTACCCTCGGCCACGTGGATGTGCACGCCAATGCCCAAGTCGGCAGCTAGTCCGGCGGCCTTCGCCAGCGTGTCGTCGCTGCACGTGAAT
Organism: Ilumatobacteraceae bacterium; assembly: GCA_043748395.1. Taxonomy (GTDB): domain Bacteria; phylum Actinomycetota; class Acidimicrobiia; order Acidimicrobiales; family Ilumatobacteraceae; genus JAYTNH01. Next base: position 14,209 of record JAYTNH010000252.1, read on the forward strand.
GCGGCATGTACGCCCACCATGCCGCGGCCACCCGCTCGCAAGAACCGTTCGTTCTCGGCGAGCCCACGCTGTGCTCCGTCATGGCCATGGCGATCGGTGACGCCGTACGCGAGGCTGGTGCGCACGCCGACTTCATCGCAGGCCCGGGCGATGATGTCGAGACTGCCCTCGATGCACGACGGCGATTCGTGATGGTCGATGATCGAGGTGGTACCGCACATCAGCGCCTCCATCGCCCCGAGCATGGCCGACCAGCGGATCATCTCCTCGTCGAGCGCAACATCGAGCCGCCACCACACCTGCTGCAGGATCTCGAGGAAGTTCGTCGGCTGTGTGGGTGGCGCCGGCATGCCTCGGGCGAGCGCGGAGTACAGGTGATGGTGCCCACACACGAGCCCCGGAGTCGTTGCACCCATATGCCGAACCGTACAGGAATCGGCTGGCGGTCAGCCGAGTACCCTTTCGCAATGGTCTCGTCGGTGCGGACGCTGCTCTTCTCGGATATCGAGGGTTCGACTGCGCTGCTCGAGCGGGCCGGCGGGTTCTGGCCGGAGCTGCTGTTGCGTCATCGGCAGATCATCCGCGACGCGATCGCTGGCTTCGACGGAGTCGAGCACGGCACTGAAGGCGACTCGTTCTTCGTATCGTTCGACTCACCGTCGGCCGCGCTCGCCGCAGCCACAGCGGCCCAGGTGGAGCTCGAGACCACCGACTGGCCCGACGGGCTACGAGTCAGGGTGCGCATGGGGCTGCACCTGGGCGAGGTCAGCGCGCTCGACGACGGCCTGATCGGCCTCACCATCCATCACGCCGCACGCGTCGCGGCGACGGCACACGGTGGGCAAGTCATCGTGAGCGAGGCGGTACACGAGCACGCCCGCGACCTCCCGGATGGCACCACGCTGCAATCGCTCGGCATGCACAGGCTGCGTGACGTCGGCACGATCGCGCTGTACCAGGTGCAGCATCCGCTGCTCCAGCGTTCATTCCCAGAACCGCGCGGGGTGCTGGGCAGCCGCACGAACCTGCCGCGGCCCGTCACCGACTACGTCGGTGGCCATGCGCTGCTTGCCGAACTGGGCCAACTGGTCGACCGTGGTGGGGTGATCACGCTGACCGGCACGGGAGGAGTAGGCAAGACACGGTCGGCGCTGGAGTTGGCATGGATGTCGCTCGACGGTTTCCCCGACGGTGCGTACTTCATCGACCTGGCCCCGGTGACCGACGAGGGCGCTGTGCCTGCCACCCTGGCCGACGCACTACCCATGCTGGCCGCCGGCGAGTCGTCGGTGATCGACAGTGTGCTCGACTGGATCGGCGACCGACGACTGCTACTGGTGATCGACAACTGCGAACATCTGCTCGGCGAGGTGGCCGAAGCGGTGACTGCGCTGCGGGCACGCTGCGCCAGTGTGGTGACGGTGGCGACCAGCCGCGAAGCGCTCGGCGTGCGCGGCGAGCACGTGGTGCGGGTGCCGTCGCTCGATGCTGCCGGCGATGCGGTGACGCTGCTGTGCGAGCGGGCTCACGATGCCGACTCTTCGTTCGACCCGGCTGGTCACGAGGCCGCGCTCGAGCAGATCTGCCGGCGTCTCGACGGCATCCCGCTTGCCATCGAGCTCGCCGCAGCGCGCCTGCGGTCGCTGACGCCTGAGGAACTGCTCAGCCGCCTGCAAGATCGCTTCCGGGTGTTGCGCGGCAGCGGCCGCGGCACGCTCGAGCGTCACCAGACGCTGCGCGCCACGGTCTTGTGGTCGTACCAGCTGCTCACTGCCGACGAGCAACGGCTGTTCGAGCGGCTCTCGGTGTTCGCCGGTGAGTTCGATCTGGCTGCGGCGGAACGGGTGTGTGGATTCGAGCCGATCGACGAGCTCGACGTGCTCGACCTGTTAGACCAACTCATCGACAAGTCGATGGTGGTGGTCGAGCGCTCGGGGGCGGCCACCCGCTACCGACTGCTCGAGACGTTGCGTCAGTTCGCCGAGGAGCAGGCCGACGTGCGCGGCGACACCACGTTGCTGCGCGACCGGCACGCCCGCTACTTCGTCGGCCTGGCAGCTGAGCTCGCACGCCTGATCGTCTCGGTCCGGCAAGTCGAGGGCTTCGCGGCCATCGACGCAGAATGGGACAACCTGCGGGCTGCGCACCTGTGGGCGCTCGCGGTGCCCGACCTCGATGCGGCCGAGAGCATCGTGCGCTCCACGTTCAACCATGCAGGGAGCCGGATGCGCGTGGAGCACAAGGAGTGGACGCTCCGTACGGTCGAACTCGGCATCGAGAGCGACAGTCCCTCGACGGAGGCGATCGGATTCCACGCATTCTGGCTCAACATCGGCGGATTCGAAGAGCAGGCCATCGAGTGGGCGCGGCGCGGCCTCGCCGCGGCACCCAGCCCCGACCATCCGTCGACCGCCACGTGCTGGGGGATGTTGGCCGGGGCCGGGCGGCTCACGCCCTGTGGGTCGGCCGAGGTACGCGAGGCGTTCCGGTGCCAGCAGCGCGCGGTCGCGAACGTCGACGACCTCGATCTCGACTGGTGGAAACTCGTGGATCTGGTGGACGCAGCAATGAACGCCGACCCCGAACAGGCTGTGGCCCTGCGGCGTCAGCAGCACGAGATCGCAGCACGCATACCGGCACCGTCACTCGTCGGCTACTGCGCCCTCAGCGAGGGTCATGCATTGGTCGATGCCGGCGTGCAGTCACCCGACTTCGCCACGGCAATGGGCCACTATGAGCGCGCCCTCGAGGTCGCACGCGACGCGTCCGATGTCATGTTCGAGACCCAGGCCCTGCGCTCCATCGCCCTCGCCGCAACCGGTCTCGGCGCGTCAGACGCCCTCGATCGGTGCGCCGACGCGCTCGACGCGCTCTACGAGCTCCGCTACTGGCAGAAGCTGTGGCAGGCACTCGAGTCGACCACGCTGGCCCTGGCCTCGACCGGGCTCACCGCCGAGGCTGCAGTGCTGATAGGGCATCTCGATACCCATCTGATTGGGGCAGGACTCGAGGCCAACCTCAGTTACCGAGATCGCGCCCGTGCGTTTATCGATGCTGCTGGCGGCCACTCCGAGGCTCGCGAGCGCGGCGCCCGCATGTCGGCCGACCAGATCGTCGTCGCGGCAATCGGCTCGTGCACCGCGCCCCAGACCTGAACGCTCACTCCTGCTCGGTGCCACCCCATCCGTTCACATCCACGGTTTGTGGG
>JAYTNH010000253.1:0-5563 GCA_043748395.1 Ilumatobacteraceae bacterium
GTCAGCGAGCGGTCGCCCTCGAACCCGACGCCCACAACCTGCAGCGTGGCGGCGGCGAGGGGTGCGAACACCTGGAACTGGGTGATGATCGGCACCCCACTGGCGAACTGCGCGAGTGGTGCCCGCGCCACGATGAACCGTTCGGGCTGCGTGGGGTCGTGCGTGATCACGACCAGCGACCATCCGCCGAACGAGGCCGAACCCAATGCCGACTGAACGTCACCGACTGCATAGGTGCCGCTGCCACTGACCAATGCAGTGACATCGGCGACTGCGACACAGATGCCCAGCGCGGACGCGCCGAAGTCGACAACAGAGTCGGCCACCACCGACCGCCGCCCGGACCCGAGAACTGCACCGTGGCGCGGACCGTCGGATCGGCCGCCTGCACGGCGCCCTGATCGGGGGCTGCAGCACAGTCGGGCGACGCATCGGCGCACGTGACGACTGCATTACCGATGGCCACCACCGATCCGCGCACCGTCTCGGCCGCAAGCACGGGTGCACCCGCAAGCGTGGTGGTGATCACTTGCGCCGGAGTGACAGTTGTCGATCCGCCGGCGTCGGAGGTGACTGTGGGGGTGATCACTTGCGCCGGAAGCACAGCCGAGGTTGCAACACGCACGACCATGACGACGGTGGCCGTCTGGCCCACGCCGAGCAAGGGCAACGTGCACGTGACTTGCCCAGCGCACAAAAACGCTGCAGCGCGTTGCGAAACTACCCGACCGGAATACACCGCAGTGGAAGCCAGCGGCGATTGGGATGACACGAAGTTCACACCCGCCGGCAAGGCGACACCACGGCGCACGTTGGCTGCCGCTGACCCGCCAGTGTTGGCGACGTCGACCCGAACGCGCACGGAACCACCAACCACCGACGTACTGAGCTGCGCGGCCGTTGCGCTGAACGACGGTGGCACCGCGACGACGGTGACAGGCACCGTCGCAGCGGGAACGGTGGCCGGATCGCTGGTGGCCGCAGCGGTGGCCGGAGCGGTGGCCGGTACGGGAGGCGCGAGCGGACTGGTCTTGGGCGGAGTCGAGACCGGCGCACTCTCCACCGGCACCGGCACCGGCAACGTGGCCGACGGAACCGAAGCGGGTGGCGTGATTGGCTGTGGCGCGGCTACCCCCACGAGCGCGGGGAGGAGCGCTGCTCTGAGCGTGGTGTTGGTGTTGGTCACCTCGACCAGCAGCGGTGGGCAATCGTCGCAGTGGTCGAGGTGCTCTTCGACCTTGCGTCGATCGCGTGCCGACAATCCATCGCGCACATACGCTCCGAGATTGCCGAGGCATGCCTCGCAATCAGCCGATCGAGGTCGACGAAGATGTGCCTGTAAGAACGCCTGGCGCAGACCCTCGCGAGCTCGATAAGCAAGCGCGGCCACCGCGTTGGGGGCCACCCCCAGCAGCGCGGCGACCTCGCTCATGCTCTCGTCTTCGACCTCGGTGTGCCACAACACCAACTGCCAACGCTCGGGCAGCGTCGCAAACGCGGCTGACGCCATGCCCCGATCGTCGTCGGCATCGGCGGCGTGGAGCAGCGCCAGGTTCACCGAGTCGCTGATGTCGCCATCGGACTCTTCACGTCGCCGTCGAACGTGGTCGTAGAACACGTTGCGCACCGCAGTGAGCAGATACGGCCTGAACGACACCTCGGGTCCGCCGCCGGTGTGCAGCGCACGGAGCACGCGCGTAAATGCCTCGGCCACAACATCGTCAGCATCGCTACGCGACCGGGTGAGCGCCCGGGCCGCCGCAATGGCCGCCGCGTTGTGGCGCTGGTACAGCTGTGCGTAGGCGTCGGACGAGCCCATGCGGGCCTGCACCAGCAACTCGGCGTCGCTCAGCTCGGTCGTCGAAGTCCTGATTCGCCAATGATATGAGCTGGGCATGGCGCCAGGGGTCACAACAACCGGTTCCGACATCGCGCTGATCGTCGCCGAGCCCCGCTCCCTTGGTCGGCCAAGGCTTCTCGTACACTCACGTCGTGCCGTTTCGCCCACCCAGTCGTCCGCTGGCGATCCTCGGGGTAGCAGCTCTCGCGATTGCGGCGTGCTCTGGCGGCTCGTCGCCGGCGCCCAGCACCACCAGCGCGCCAACCACCACGCAAGCGCCCACCGTCGACAACGGCATCCTCGAACTCGGCATCATTCTGCCCAGGGGTGGTGCCGGCGCCGAACTGGGCCAAGGACTGAACGACGGCGCCGACCTTGCGGTCAGCGAAATCAACGCTGTGGGTGGCACGAACGGATCGGTCATTCGCCGCATCGTGCGCGAGGAAGGCTCCACGCCAGCCGAAGCGGCAACTGCCATGCAAGAACTGCTCGATTTGGGGGTCGACGCGATCATCGGGCCTGCCTCCTCGAACTCCACACTCGCCGTACTCGAGCAAGCAGTCGACGCCGGGGTCGTGGTGTGCTCGCCCAGCGCTTCGGCATTGGCGCTCGACGACTTCCCCGACGACGGCCTGTTCTTCCGAACCATCGCATCCGACTCGTTGCAGGCCCGCGCGATCGCGCAGGGGGTCGATCGCACCGGAACTCGCAGCGCGGCCATCGCCCTCATCGACGATGCCTACGGGCGTCCTCTCGGCGCTGCCGTTGCCAGCGCCCTCAAGGCCCTCGGCATCGAGGTGTCAGTCACCGTTCCGTTCACCAGCAAAGAGTCGTCGCTGGCATCGGGCGCGGCGGCCATCGCCACCGACTCGCCTGCAGTTGTCGTCGTGATCGGCGATGCCACCACTGGCCCGGCAATGATCACAGCGATCGATCTCGCTGTCACCGAGCTCGGCGACGCGAACTCGACGCCGAGCTATCTGGTGAACGACGCGATGCGACGCCCAGCGGCAACCGTGCAGCCGTACTCTCCCGATCTCGCCCAGCGCATCACGGGTGTGTCCCCACTCTCGAACGTCGACAACACACGCTTCAACGACGACCTCGAGCAGATCGATCCGACGACCACCGGTCTGTACGCAGCCAATGCCTACGACTGCGTCAACATCATTGCCCTCGCCAGCATCGCAGCGGGTTCCAACGCACCTGCTCGATTCTCGTCGTCGATCGTGGCAGTCACCGTGAACGGGTCGAGCTGCGACCGGTTCAGCGCCTGTCAGGCCGAACTCGAATCGGGTCTCAACATCGACTACGACGGCCCGAGCGGCCTGCTCTCACTCAACGGCCAAGGCGACCGCGACGCATCGGTGTTCGAGCTGTTCGGCTTCGACGACAGCGGCCGAGATGTGTCGCTCGGTCGGCTCCAGATCGCGAGCGGTTGAGCGCCGGAAGATGGCCGCAGTCAGATCGCGAGTACGAGCTCTTCCACCGGGGTGACCATGCCGGTGTAGAACGGCCCGAAGTCGGCAAAGACCGCCGACGCTTCGTCGAATCGCATGGTGTAGACCACGGCCTTCAGGTCGTCGGGATGCACACCGAACAGCGTGACGCCCCACTCGTAGTCATCGAGCCCGGTCGATCCGGTGATGTACTGCGCGATGCGACCAGCGAACAGCCGACCGCTCTTGCCGTGTGCCTGCATGTGCTCGTGGCGTTCGTCGAAGGGCAGCGTGAACCAGTTGGCATGCGCCTCGCGCTTCTTGCTCATCGGGTAGAAGCACCACGCTGGCATGGCGTGCTCGGTGTGGTTGGGCGGGATGATGGGGTAGAGCCGGGCCTTGAGCATGTCGTCGGGCATGCCCTTGGCGTACTCACTCACTTCGGTGAGGCTCACGAAGCTGTCGACCACATCGAGCCCAGCGTGCTGCAGTGCCGTTTGCAACGCACGCAGCGCGCGCAGGTCGGCGTGCATCGCCATGAACGCGGCATCGCACTTGTGGCCGAGCGTCGCCACCGCCACAACCTGGCAGCCTGCAGCTTCAGCTGCCTTCACCGCCGCCACCACCGCCTCGCCGTCGAACATCGGCGTCGGCTTGCAGAACAGGTGCAGCACACCCAATCCATTGGCGGGGGAAACGGGTTCGCTCATGGAGCCAGGATAGGGCTGCCGGCGGGGGGAGAGAGTCGGTCGGGCGTATACACGTTGAGGCGTGCGTCACGCACGAAACCCACCAGGCACAGCCCCGCGCGGCGGGCAGTGTGAACGGCCAATGCCGTGGGGGCGCTGACCGCCACCAGCGTGCCGAAGCCGGCCGCCCACGCCTTCTGGACGAGCTCGAAACTGGCGCGCCCGCTGACGAACAGGCCAAGACCCGTCGCAGGCAGCGCACCGGCCAGCAGCAGATTGCCCACCACCTTGTCGACGGCGTTGTGGCGACCGACGTCTTCTCGGGCGACCAACACCTCACCGGTGGCCGTGAAGGCCGCCGCTGCGTGCACTGCACCGGTTCGGGCGAACAGGCCCTGGTCGTCGAGCACGGTGCCGGTGATGCCACGCAGCACATCGATCGCGAGTGGCGCGGTTGGTGCAAGCGGCTCGAGTCGGCTGCACAGTTCGTCGATGGCGTCGCTGCCACACAATCCGCAGCTCGAGTTGGTGCTGCCGAGTCGGGGGGTTGGCGTGGGTGCACGGCCCCCGGTCTCGACCGTCACCACGTTGAACGCACTCTCGCTGGCCGACCCATCGGCGCAGTACCGCACACCGGTGACGGACGCTCGACCGAGCAGGCCTTCGGTGAAACAGAACCCAGCGGCCAACTCGTAGTCGTGCCCGGGTGTGCGCATGGTGGTGCTCACCCGTACTCCGTCAAGTTGGACGGTCATCGGTTCCTCGACGATGAGGTCGTCGGGATGCCGCTCGCGCGAATCCCCGTCGTAGGTGACGATGAGCATCGATTCGCTGCGTCCGCGAGCCATGGTCTGACGGTACCCGACCACGGTTCCGAGCTGTGGCCGACGGATCGAATAGGTTGACGCGTATGAAAGCACAAAACAACGGGCGGATCTTCGGTGCAGAGTTGGTGGGCACGGCGGTGCTCATGCTGGGTGGCCCGGGTGTGGCCATCCTGCTGCCGCAGATCGGGTTGCTCGGCGTAGCGCTCGGCTTCGGGTTCTCGTTGATGATCATGTGGTACTGCCTCGCACCTGTGTCGGGTTGCCACCTCAACCCGGCCGTCACGCTCGGCATGCTCGTCGCCAAGAAGGTCAACCTGCCCCACGCCGTGTTCGCATGGGCAGGCCAGGTCGTGGGCGGCATCGGCGGCGCGACCATTGTGTACGGCATCGCCAGCGGCCAGGCCGGGTACCAGCGCGGTCAGTTCGCCGCCAACCTGTGGACCTCGCCCGACGGCCGCTACTTCGGGCTCGGCTCGACCATCGTCGCCGAGGTCATTCTCACCGGACTGTTCGTGATGGTGGTGCTGTTCGCCACGACCAAGAAGTTCCCCGTTGGCATGGGTGGTCTGGTGATCGGGCTCACCTTGGCGCTCGTGCACATGATCTCGATGGGTGTCGACAACACGTCGGTGAACCCGGCGCGCAGCCTTGGCACGGCACTGTTCGCCGACTCAGACTTCGAGGCGTTGCAGCAGCTGTGGGCGTTCATCGTGTTCCCGCTCATCGGAGCGGTCGCCGGTGTCATCATGTGGCTCACACTCGACGACA
>JAYTNH010000254.1:0-4411 GCA_043748395.1 Ilumatobacteraceae bacterium
CCGAGCCTGAGTGAGTTGTTCGGCGAGACCGTTCTCTCACTCACCGGCCGCAGCCTCAATGCCTGATCTGACAACCTGATCGCAGAGATCTCATCCAAGGAGACACCCATGGCCGACGTCACTCTTCCCCAACTCGGCGAGACCGTCACCGAAGGCACCATTACGCGCTGGTTCAAGAAGGTGGGCGACACGATCGCCGAGGACGAGCCGTTGTTCGAGGTGAGCACCGACAAGGTCGATACCGAGGTGCCGTCGCCCGTGTCGGGCACAGTGCTCGAGATTCGTGCCCAAGAAGGCGACACCGTGCCCGTCGGAGCCGTACTGGCGGTCGTTGGTGCTGCCGTCGGTGCAGCCGATGGCGACGCTCCGGCTGGTGAACCTGGTCCTGCTCCGGCGCCTGAACCCGAGCTCGCCCTGCCGGTGGTCGAGCCTGCGCCCGCCGCTGAGCCTGCTCCTGAGCCGGTGCCGGTGCCGGTGCCTGTGCCGGTCGCTGAGCCTGTGCCGGTCGCTGAGCCTGTACCGGTCGCCGCACCTGTCGCTGAGGCCGCACCGCAACCTGCACCTGAACCTGCAGCCACTTCCGAGTCGGCCACCTCTGGCCCCGACAATCGCCTGCTGTCGCCCGTGGTGCGCCGCCTCGTTGCCGAGCACCGCATCAACCCCGACGATGTCACGGGTACGGGCCCCGGCGGTCGCATCACCCGTGACGACGTGCTCGATCACATCGACCGGATTGGTTCAACGCCGGCGTCGGCCCAAGCCGCTCCGCCAGCCGCGCAGCAAGCAGCGCCGCTCGCGGATGTCGCTGCGGTCGCCCCCGCCGCCGTTCCGGCCGCGGCGCCCGCGGCCGTTGCGTCAGCCGCGCCTTCAGCCGCGGTGACGCCTCCTGCAGCCGCCCCGCGAGTCGCCGCCGGCGAGCGCGACACCGCCGTGCCGCTCAGCAAGATCCGCCGGCTCACGGCCAGCCACATGGTGATGAGCCTGGGTGTCAGCGCCCATGCCTTCAGCGTGGTCGAGGTCGACTACGCCAACGTCGATGCCACGCGCTCGAAGGTGAAGGGCGAGTGGAAGGTGGCCGAGGGCTTCAGCCTCACCTACCTGCCGTTCATCACCCGGGCCGTCATCGAGGCGCTGCACGAGTTCCCGCACCTCAACGCCAGCGTGGGCGCCGACCAGTTGGTGGTGCACAACTACGTCGACATCGGCATCGCGGTCGACCTCGACTACGAGGGCCTGCTGGTGCCGGTGGTGCGATCGGCCGAAGGCAAGCGTCTACGTGCGCTGGCTCGCGAGATCAACGACCTGGCCGGCCGCGCCCGCACCCGGAAGGTGACTCCCGACGAGATCAGCGGCGGCACGTTCACGATCACCAACAACGGTTCGGCCGGCAGCGCGCTCACCATGCCGATCATCAACCAGCCGCAGGTGGCCATCTTGAGCACCGACGCCATCGAGCGCAAGCCGGTGGTCGCCGTGTTGCCCGACGGTGCCGAGGCGATCGTGATCCACCCCGTAGGCAAGTTGGCCATGAGCTGGGACCACCGCGCGTTCGACGGTGCCTACGCGGCCGGCTTCCTGGTGAAGATCAAGACGGTGCTCGAGACGCGCGACTGGTCGGCGGAGCTCTGACCGATGACCCTGCGTGTTCGTTGGCTCGGCAGGGTTCCCTACCGCGAAGCGCTGGTGCTGCAGCAGGGTCTGTTCGAGCACGGACGCGAGAATCACCTGCTGCTGCTCGAGCATCCGCACGTGTTCACCCACGGTCCCCGCGCCGATCTGGCTACGAACGTGTTGGTCGACCCTGCCACGGTCGATGCCGAGCTTGTGGCGGTGAAGCGGGGCGGTGACGTCACCTATCACGGGCCGGGTCAGCTCGTGGGCTATCCCATCGTGAACGTGCCCAACGCGCTGGGCGCGGCCCACCACGTTGCGGCTATCCAACAACTGGTGGTCGACACGCTCGGCGAGCTCGGCGTTGCCGACGCCGGCCGCCTGCCCGAGTACCCGGGCGTGTGGGTAGGGGTAAGCGGGCTGAACCCGCGCAAGATCTGTGCCATCGGCGTCCGGCTGGGTCGATCGGCACACGACCAGGGTCGAAGCATGCACGGTTTTGCGCTCAACGTGCAGCCCGACATGCGCTACCTGCGCGACTACATCGTTCCGTGTGGCATCGCCCACCGTCCCGTCACCTCGCTCGCCGAGGAAGGCTGTGGGGCGACCATGCAGCAGGTGACCGACATCGTCGCCCGCCGCGCCGCTGCTGTATGGGGAGGCGGTCACAGCGAGCGGCAAGACATCGCATGGAAGCATCGTCCCGACGATCTGGCGCCGTTCTCGCGAGGTGCCGGCGCGGGTGCTGCGGTGCGGTCGGCCAGCGATCATGGCGTTGCGGTGCGGCCCGATTCGGTGCGCATGATCGACCGGCTCGGCCAGGCGGGTGTCGCCGAGGGCCTCTCGATCGCCACCCGCAAGCCCGAGTGGCTGCGACCCAAGGTGGTGCACAACGCCGATGTGCTGTCGCTGAAGCAAACGGTACGCGATCTCGGGCTGATCACGGTGTGCGAAGAGGCCGGATGTCCCAACCTGAGCGATTGCTGGTCAGATGGCACGGCCACGTTCATGGTGCTCGGCGAGCGATGCACACGCGCATGCGGCTTCTGCCTGGTCGACACCCGCAAGCCCGAGGCGCCCGCCAGCGACGAACCCGACCGGGTCGCCGAGGCCATCGCGCGCATGGGAGTCGAGCACGCAGTTCTCACCATGGTGGCCCGCGACGACCTGGCCGACGGCGGCATGGCCCACGTGGCGGCATGCGTGCGAGCCATCCGCGAACGTTGCCCAGCCACGCGCATCGAGACGCTGGTGAGCGACGCCAAGGGCGATGTCGCTTCGTTCGGGTTGCTTTTCGCCGCCGCACCCGACGTGTTCAACCACAACATCGAAACCGTCGCCCGCCTGCAGCGTGCGGTGCGGCCATCAGCCGGCTATGCCCGCAGCCTCGGCGCGCTGTCGCTGGCGAAGGCGGCTGGCCTCACCACCAAGTCAGGCCTCGTGGTGGGCATGGGGGAGCGGCCCGACGAGGTCGATGGCTGCCTCGCCGATCTGGCTGCGATCGGTGTCGACATCGTGACCATCGGCCAGTACCTGCGGCCCACCACCAACCACCTTCCGGTGGCGCGGTGGGTCGAGCCGGCGGAGTTCGAACGGTGGAAGGTGCTGGGCGAGAAGTCGGGCATCGGCCACGTCGAGTCGAGCCCGCTCACCCGCAGCAGCTACCACGCCAAGCAGGCCGCCGATCGGGTCGTCCCGGTCCGGGTCGGAGGTCAGTGAGGGCGCTGCCCGAGTCGACCTCATCATTGCGGCAACGGCTCGAGCAACACACCGCACCGTCGTCAGCGCTGATCGAGTCGGCTTCGCCGATCTTCCTGGCGTCCACCTTCGAGCCCCCGCCTGAGGCCGCGTTTGGCGGTCACAGCGCGAGGTGAAGTCGCAGCGCCTCGTCGAGATCTGCTTGTAGCTGGCTGGTCATCAGGCCGATTCGTTGGCCGATGCGCTCGACAGCGACGGAGCGCACCTGTTCGGCTTGTGCCTTGGAGTCGACGGCCAGTCCGGTGACGCCGGCCGGCAGCAACACCTGAAAGGGGTAGACGCGCTCGGTGTTCGACGTCACGGGTACGACCGTCACAACGCCACGGCCTTGTCGCTGGGCTGCGTTGTTTGCTCCGTCGTTGCTCACGATCACGGCAGGCCGCCGCTTGTCAGCCTCAGCGCCGCGAACGGGGTCGAGGTCGACCAGCCGAATCTCACCGCGCCGCATCAGCGTTGCCCGTCACCGGTCACCGCTTCCCAGAGCGCGCTGTCGGCGCCGGTGTTCCACTCTGCCCACGCATCCTGGTACGCGGAACCGAGTTCAGATGCCCGCAGCATCCGGACGGCCTTGTGGAGGACCGCTGACCTGGAGGCATATCCCTCCCGTTCGGCGTACGTGTCGAGGAACTCGACATCATCGTCAGGGAGGCTTACGCTGACCTTCATACCAAAATGCTACCACTGATACTACTCTGGTAGCACCGCTGCGACAACGACCAGCGAACAGGCGCCGGACAGGTTGCCGGGCGCGTCGACGTATGGTTGCTCAGTCGGTTGTGGCCCGGTGGATGCGTCGTCGTAGGTCAACACGGTGACAGTGACCTTGCGGTTGTCGGCTGTCTTGGTCCACGCGTCGTCGCCTGCCGGCTCGAAGCCGGCTGTGTCGAGCAGCGCCTCGTATCCGGTGCGCGCGGCGGCGAGGTCGGCGCAGGGAATCACCCTGCCGCGACTGATCGCGGCAGGCGGGCAGTCAGTCGTGCACGCCCCACCGACATCGACGCTGAGGTAGGGCTCACCTGTCTGGCTCTGCGGTACCTCCGAG
>JAYTNH010000255.1:0-6020 GCA_043748395.1 Ilumatobacteraceae bacterium
CTTGCAAGTCGACGATGTCGTCGGCGCCGATGGCAACCTGGTTGCCAATGTGACTGTTCGCAACAACCTGCTCGGCCACAGCTTTCCCACCGGTTTCGCCTTTGCCCGACAATTCTGGCTCGAGGTGTCTGCCACCACATCGGCGGGCGAGCCCGTGTGTCTGCTCGATCCATTCGCTGCTCAGGGCATCGACTCGCCATGCGGGTCTGGCGTGATCGACCAGCGCTCCGACGTGCTGCCGCAGTGCGACCCCGCCAGCGTGGCTGCCACGCTGGGGGTCGATCAGGCAACCGTGGCAAACGGCAACATCCTGTTTGCCGAGCCGGTGCCAGCCGACGAATGCGATCCGTGGTTGTCGAACTTCCAGAAGATCCTCACTGACGGCGACCCCGAAGGCGACGGCATCTTCGTCGAAGTCTCCTATCAGGCGTTTCTGAAGGACATCGTGAAGCTTCGCCAGCGCACCGTCAACGGCTTCGTCATGAAGCCACTGCAGTCGGTCCGCCAAGAGATCGACCCCGCCACGGGTGCGCTCGCCCCGGCCGACTCGATGGTGCTCCCGTACATCTTCGACACTGCACAAATCCCGCTCGGCGAAACGTTCGATGTCACTGTCACCATGCGCTTCCGTCATCTGCCGCCCGAGTTCATCCGCGCCCTGTCCGAGGAGCAGAAATCGCTGACCAACCTGACGCCGTCGGCCCGACTCGACGATCCCGATGCACTCATCGAGAACCTCGTTGTCACCGACATCGTCACTGCCACCAATGGCGACGGCGAAGTGCTCGCCTGCGCGGGACCGCAGAACGAAGTCGACGCAACCATCCTGTCGTGCCTCGAGCCACCGAGCGACGATGCCGCAGTGCAGTTGGCTGCAGTACCCACCCCAACCGGTCGGTCGGCCCAACCGTGGGTGTCGGGGCTCATCGTCGGGCTGTTCACCATGTGCGGGGCGCTGGTCGCAGCTCACACGCGCCCGTCGCGCCGTCGCACACCAGCCCTCGCAGCCGCGTGACCCCTCGCCTGAGCGCCCACTGCCGGGCCTGATTCATGATCGTCCTTGCGGGCCGACTGTGCCTTGCTCTTGCTCTCATCGGTGGTGTAGTCACCGCAGTGTGCGGGTGGCACGCAGCCCGTACCGACGCGCCGACGCCCTGGCTCGGCCGCGGGGCGCGGCTCACACTCGGCGGCCTGGTCGGGGCCTTCCTCGTGCTGCAATACGCGTTGCTCACCGACGACTTCGCCGTGCGTTACGTCGCCCAGCATCATCGACGCGCCACCGGATTGTTGTTCACCGTCACCAGCGCGTGGGCGGGCCTCGAGGGCAGCCTGTTGCTCTGGGCGCTGGTGATCGCTGTCTTCTTGTACGCAGTATCGCGCCGGGTGGTGCGCCAACCGACCGATCGCCTCGGGGCGGGGGGCCTGGTGGTGATGGGTGTCATCTCGTCGTTCTTCACCTTTCTCGTGCTCGTGGTGGCACCGACGTTCTCGGCTGCGCCCCCTCGACTCGCCGACGGCTCGGGAGCCAACCCGCTACTGCAAGACAACATGCTCATGGCCATCCATCCGCCGTTGCTGTACCTGGGCTACGTGGGCTACATGGTGCCGTTCTCGTTCGCGATCAGCGCGCTGGCCCTACGCGAACGCGGGCCACGATGGGTGCTCCGCACGCAGACATGGGCCGTGGTGGCTTGGATGTTCCTCACCGCCGGCATCGTCATCGGCGGGTGGTGGAGCTACGACGTGCTCGGCTGGGGTGGTTACTGGGCATGGGACCCTGTCGAGAACGCATCGTTCCTGCCATGGCTGGTGGGTACGGCGTACCTGCACTCGGCAGTCATGCAGGCCCGGCGCGGCATGTTGCCGGCGTGGAGCGTCGGTCTGGTGATCTCGACGTTCGTGTTCACGTTGCTCGGCACGTTCCTGGCCCGCTCGGGTGTCATCGCGTCGGTGCATGCCTTCTCGCAGTCGTCACTCGGGCCGGTGCTGCTCACCTTCCTCATCATCGTGGTGTGCGCTGTCACCTGGCTGTTCGTCACCCGCCTCCGCGACGTTGTCACCGGCCCGCAGCTGCAGTCGCTAGCAAGTCGCGAAGGCGTGTTCTTGCTGAACAACCTGCTGCTCGCATGCTTTGCCGTAGTCGTGCTGGTGGGCACCACCTACCCGATCGTCGTCGAGGCAATCACCAACGACCGCATCTCGGTGGGGAGGCCGTTCTTCGATGTGTTCGCCGTGTGGATCGTCCTGG
Organism: Ilumatobacteraceae bacterium; assembly: GCA_043748395.1. GTDB lineage: Bacteria > Actinomycetota > Acidimicrobiia > Acidimicrobiales > Ilumatobacteraceae > JAYTNH01. Next base: position 2,249 of record JAYTNH010000255.1, read on the forward strand.
CGTTGCTGCTCGCCATGGTGATCGGAGTGGTCACGCCTTACCGCAAGGCCTCCGTGCGCGACCTGTGGCAGCACCAGCGACTGCCGGTACAGCTCGGTCTCGGCGCCGCTGCTGCACTCGTCGTGTTCGCCGGGCTCCGCGCGCCATACGTCATCGTGGTGGTGGTGCTCGCCGGCGCTGTCATCGCCACAGCCCTGCGCGAGTTCGCACTCGCCGTGCGTGCTCGCACCGACCATCGTGGCCGGCGGGTCGCGGCGATTGCCGCGCTGCGTGCACGCCCAAGCTTCTGGGGCGGACAAGTGGCACACATCGGACTCGCCGTCATCACGCTGGGCATTGCCGCAAGCTCCAACCTCGCCCAGCGTTCGACGATCACCATCACTCCGGGCCAGACCATCTCGGCGTCGGGCTTCTCGATCACCTACGTACAACCCACCTTGAGCACCACCGACACGTTCACGGCCAGAGGAGCGCTGCTTCGCTTCACCCGCAACGGCAACACCGCGCTGCTCCGCCCCGAATCGCGCCAGTACCCCAACCAACGCCAGCCGATCGGCAAGCCCGACATCTGGACCACGCCAGGAGGGGACGACGCCTATGTGGCGCTGCTCGGGCTCGATGAGCAGGGTGCGACGCTGCAGGTGTACCGATACCCGTGGATCGTGCTCGTGTGGACCGGTGGCCTCACCATGGCGATCGGCGGTGCCTTGGGGTTGGGCTTGCGGGCTCTGCGCTCGCGCGGAGCACGACGTAACTTCTCAGACCTCGAGCCGGCCTCCGAGGTACTTGCGTGAACATGGGGCTCGCGTGACCTGGCGGTCCACCGTGCGCACGCTCGTCACCATCGTGCTGCTCGCGACGGTGACATGGGGCATCACCTCGGGCATCGTCGGCAGCGGACCAACCGACCGCGTACGCGAACTCACCGGCCGACTTCGGTGCCCGGTGTGCCAAGGCGAGTCGGTCGCTGACTCACCATCGCAGAGCGCCCAAGACATCGCCGCGCTGGTGACCCAGCAGGTGCAAGCAGGCTGGACCGACGGCCAGGTCGAGCAGTACTTCGTCAACCGGTACGGCGACTGGATCTTGCTCGACCCGCCCCGCCGAGGCAGCACGCTGTTGTTGTGGGCGGTGCCACTGCTCGCCGTCACGGGCGGTGCAATCGCTCTGGTGAGCCGTCTCGAGCCATCACGGCGGCGGCGACTGCTGGTCGTCGGCGCGGCCACCTTGGGGCTCGCCAGTACATCGGTGCTCGTGGTGCTCGGAGCGCGCCAGGGCACAGCACGCGACCCCGTGGCGCTTGCGCCCCCTCCCGATGCGGGCGGCACGACACGCGACCTGGCGGCCGTGACCAACGCGGAGATGGAAGCCGTCATCGCCCAGAACCCAGCCATCGTCGGCATGCGGCTGGCGCTCGTCGAGCGGTACCTCGCCGACGGTGACATCGAGGATGCCTACCGGCACAGTTCGATCGCCATCGATCTGCCCGCCACCGATCAGGAGTACGAGCGGGCATTGCGGCTACACGGCTGGCTCACGGCATTGCAGGGAGCCCCAGCGAGCGGCGAGCAGTATCTGCGAGCTGCACTGACCCTGAGCCCCACCGATCGCGATGCGTTGTGGTTCCTCGCCAACGTCGAGTTCACCGGACTCAACAATCCCGCAGCGGCGCGCATTGCACTCGATCAACTGCTCGCTACTCCGATGGACGACGCGCAACGCGCCCCCATCGACGCGCTCGCCGCCAAGGTCGATGCGGCCATCGCAGCTGGGCCGGACACGAGTGCACCCGCAACGGCCGAAACGGCGGCCCCATGAGCAAGCGACGTGCGATCACAGCGATGGCAGTGGTGCTGCTCGTCGCCGGACTTGGTTGGGCGGCCTTTGCCGTACTCGCCAGGGGTGCTTCGATCACCGACTCGCCGCTGGTTGGCAAGCCTGCGCCCGTGGTGGTGCTCACCTCGCTCGAGGGCACCGATCCGGTGCGGGTCATCGCGCCCGGCCGCGTGATGGTGATCAACTTCTGGGCCCCGTGGTGCGTGCCGTGTCTGGGTGAGCACCAAATGCTCAATCGGGTGATGAGTCGGTGGTCGGCCGACGACGTCGGCTTCGTCGGCATCACGTATCAGTCCGACGTCGCCGACGCCAACGACTTCCTCAACAAGGTGGGACGCGGCGTGCCGTCGCTGCACGACATTGAAGGACGTGCATCGATCGAGTTCGGTGTGGCGGGCGTGCCCGAAACGTTCTTCGTCGACCGCGATGGCATCGTTCGCGCGCGCGTGGCCGGCCCGCTGACCGAACGCTTGCTGACCGACATCGTCGATCGTCTCTTGGCCGGCACATCGCTGGCCGGACTGAATCGTTGAGCGCGAGTTCGGCGCTGGTCTAGTAGTGCTCGCGCGCCCAGTCGACGCCCAACGCCTCGAACTCTTCGTCGCCGTCGGGATCGTTACGGATGTAGTCGACCGACGTGGGCTCGAGTTGGAAGAAGTGCGACTGCATGATCGAGTCACCGAGGTGCGAGTAGTTGGCGCGCAGCTTGGCGGCAGCCGCCACTGCTGCGTCACCCTCGAGATGGGTGACCTTGCCGATGATCTGGATGCCCTTGGCATCGCTCCATGACTGGTCGGCGTCGGGTGCGTCGCCGGCCGCAATTGCGGCGACCGGATTGTTGATGACGTTGGCACCGGTGTGCGACTTGTCGGAGGTCGTGAAGATGATGTTGCGGCCGTCGAGGGCGTAGAACGAAGGAGCGGCGTGGGGAACGCCATCCTTGGACGAGGTGCACAGGACGAGGAGCTCGTGGCTGCCGAGAAATTCGTAGGCGGCGTCAATAGACATGGGTGAAGTTCCTCCTGGGAGATGCTGTCGTTCCCCATCATGCCTCATCAGCGGTGCCGCGTGAAACGCTCAGCCGCCCAGAGCGGCCGAAATCTGCGCAGCGGCATGTTCGACATCGGCTCCGAAGCGAACCAGCGGTTGACGCGAGAGCCGCTCGACCGGGCCGCTGACGCTGACAGCGGCCACCATGTGACCAGCACGATCGACGACCGCGGCGCTGACCGACGCCACTCCTGGCTCACGTTCTTCGACGCTCTCGGCGATGCGCAGCGGTTGCCCATCGTGGGCTGCCAGCACCTTGCCAGCCGAGCCGAGCCCCATTGGCAGCACGGCTCCTTCCGGCACCATCCACCGCAGCGCGTGAGGTGACTGCAACGACGCGACGCAGCGTCGCCCGTCACCCTCGCGGATGTAGAGCTGCACGCTCTCGCCGGTGCGATCGCGCAGGGCGGCAAGAATCGGCTGCGCCAAGTCGGACAACGGGAACGCATCGGCTGCGGCTCGGCCGAGCCGGATGAGCTCGAGGCCGAGACAGAACCGACCGGCTGGGTCACGGCGCACCAAGTGGTGCTGTTCGAGCGCGACCGCCAGCCGATGTGCGGTGGCGCGCGGCAACGCGGTGGCAGCCTGGAGGTCGGCGAGATCGAGCGGACCATCGGCCAGCGCGCGCAGGATGAGCGCCCCTTTGTCGATCACGCCAACGGCACCTACACTGTCCATAGACGAGAACTCTATCTCAATCAATGAGATTTGCCAGGAGCGAACGATGATCCAACCAACCACTTTGGCCCAGAAGATCTGGGACCGGCACGTGGTGCACAGCGCTGCCGACGAACCCGACCTGCTCTACATCGACCTGCACCTCGTGCACGAGGTCACCAGCCCTCAGGCGTTCGACGGATTGCGCCTCACCGGGCGCACCGTGCGC
>JAYTNH010000256.1:0-2017 GCA_043748395.1 Ilumatobacteraceae bacterium
CAACGGGCCGGCGTCGTGCACGGTGACCAACACCGGCGGCGGCCCGGCCGACAACGATGGTGTCTCCGATACCGACGAAACTGCGGTGAACGCCACCGGTGATGGCAATCGCGACGGCACGCCCGATGCTCAACAGAACAACGTCACGTCCGTACCCAGTGCTGTTGTTGGCGGTGGGTACTTCACTGTTGCCGGTCCGACCGGCACCACGTTGTCGTCGGTCACCGTGACCGATCCTGCCAGCCCTGGCCTGCCGCCGTTGCCGCCGGGAGGCAACATCGCCTCGGGTGTCGTTGCATACACCGTCGGCGGCGTCGTGCCTGGCGCTCTGGTCGACATCGACGTGTACCTCACCCAGCCCACCGTCGCCAACGGCTATCTCAAGTTGCAAGGCGGGGCGTGGGTTGCACTGCCGCCGTCGGCATTCACGATCGTGTCGCCCACTCACATCGTCTTGCATCTCCAAGACGGTGGCGTTGGTGACGAGGACGGCCAACCGAACGGAGTGCTCGTCGACCCGGGTGCACCGGCGTTGCTAGACCTCACCCCGCCGACCATCACCTGCGCCGCCGCGCCGGTCGTCCTGCTCAATGCGGTGGGTGCAACACTCGGTGCCGCCGTCGCGGACGATGTCGGCGGAAGCGGAGCCCCGTCGAGCGTCACGGTTCCGATCAGTGCGGCGATGCTCGGTTCGCAATCGGTGGCGATCTCGGTCGCCGATGCAGCCGGAAACGTGGCGACCAAGAACTGCCCGTACACGGTCGGCGTGCAGTTCGTCGGCTTCGAGGCGCCGGTGTCGACAGTTGCCATCAACGTAGTGAAAGGTGGCCAGGCCGTTCCGCTCAAGTGGCGCACGGTCGACGCGCTCGGTAGCCCAGTCTCCGACCCTGCTTCGTTCGTCTCAATCACGAGCGTGGCCGACGATTGCGACCTGTTGTCGCCAACGCAAACGCTCGGCGATGTCATCGTGTCCACCGGGGGTGGGCTCCAGTATCTCGGGGATGGCCGGTGGCAGATCAACTGGAAGACGACGAAGGGTTGGTCGGGCTGTCGCACGCTGCACTTGGTGCTTGCGGGTGCTTCGGTGGGCACTGAGTTCAGATTCAAGTGAAGCTGGCAGCGCCTCGTGGCAGGTCGCATCTAACGTGACGTCGTGACCACATCAGCAGCCACTTCATCGACACAAGAACTGTTCCAGGCAGCGCTCGCCGTGCAAGCCAACTCGTACTCGCCGTACTCGCACTACCGGGTGGGTGCGGCAATTCGAACCGGGTCTGGCCGCATCTTCGCGTGTTGCAACGTCGAGAATGCGGCGTACCCGCAGAGCTCGTGCGCCGAGGCAGGCGTGGTGTCGATGATGGTCGCCGCCGGCGAGCGCGAGATCGTCGAGGTGGTCACCGTGTGCGACGGCGAGATCACCGGAACATGCTGTGGCGCGTGCCGTCAGCGGCTGCGCGAGTTCGCCGCGCTCGAAACTCCTGTGCATGCAGCCGGGCCGGAAGGAATTCGGGCTACGTTTACGCTCGCTGAGTTGCTGCCGCACTCGTTCGGGCCCGAGCATCTCCAAGCTTTCTAGTCACAGAAATCACGCACCATCACCTGGGGAGATCACCATGAACCGTCGAATCGTTCTGAGAGTCGCCGTGCTGGCACTGCTTGTCGGCAGTCTCGCTGCTTGCGGCAGCGACAAGGCTGCTACGCCGGCGGCTGACTCGACGCCTTCGCTCTACGACACCACGCCGGCCGGTGCAACCACGCCGGCAGACACCACGCCTGCTGCATCGGGTGGCGCCGAGGTCTCCATCAAAGACTTCACGTTCACCGTGCCGGCCAGCGTGAAGGCTGGCGAGGCCATCTCGATCGTCAACAACGACGGCTTCGGCCACACGTTCAGCGAATCGGGCGGTGCCTTCAGCGTCAGCGTGAGTGGTGGCGCGACCGAGTCGCTCGTGATCGAGGCTGCCGGTACCTACAGCGTCGTGTGCCAGATCCACCCGCAAATGCAGGTGTCGCTCAC
>JAYTNH010000257.1:0-1787 GCA_043748395.1 Ilumatobacteraceae bacterium
CGGTCGCCGGCCCGACGTCGCCGGGTTGGCCACCGAGCAGCCCTCCGGGTTACCAGCCGATGGTCCCTGGCTACCAGCCAGCGCCTGTGGCACCGCCTCAACCGGGATGGGCTCCGCAGCCACCTGCTGCGCCCCCCACCCAGCCGCCAGGACCGGGTTGGGGAGCGCCACAGCAGTAGCGATGCCGGAGAGCGTGGCTCAGAGGCGACGCATCACCGTCACGACGCGGCCGAAGATCTGCACCTCGTCGGCGCTGAACACCAACGGCACCAGGCGAGGGTTCGCGGGTATCAGCGTGACCGAGTTGCCCTTGCGCTGGTAGGTCTTGACGGTGGCTTCCTCGCCAGGGATGCCAGCGATCACGATCTCGCCGTTGTTGGCGGTCTCTTGTGCGCGAGCGACGACAAAGTCGCCATCCATGATGCCGACCTCGATCATCGAGTCGCCACGCACCCGCAACATGAACAGGTCGCCGTCGCCGGTGAAGTCCTCGGGCAGCGGGAACAGTTCCTCGACGTTCTCCTGTGCGAGCACATCGGTGCCGGCGGCCACGTCGCCGACCAGAGGCACATGGCGCACGGGGCGGCGCTCGATGGCTGCGCCCGAGGATGGGTCGTAGCGCACCTCGATCGCACGGGGCTTGGTTGGGTCGCGCTTGAGGTAGCCGAGCCGCTGCAGGGACGCGAGGTGGCTGTGCACGGTCGAGGGAGAGGTGAGGCCGACGGCCTCGCCGATCTCGCGGACGCTGGGCGGGTAACCCCGCTCACGCATGCTGGTTTCGATCATGTCGAGGATGCCGCGTTGGCGAGCGGTGAGCTGTTCGGTCATGCAGGCAGCGTACACGTGTTCGTGGGTCAGGTCAAACACTCGTTCGTGCAACAAACGTTCGACTCGGGGTTGACATCGAACAATTGTTCGGGCAGACTACGAACGTTCGTTCGTGCAACACCTGTTCGATCTTGCCGTGAGTGTGCTGCCAACAGAGTTCGCCAAAGCAGCCAACAAAGTGTGAAGGAGCACCCATGTCCGCCACCGCCGCCCAGTTCACCGCCGTGGTTCCCGCTCGGTTCGCCGCTCCGGCTCGCCACCACGAGCGTCCCAGTACCCAGGTCTACGTGCGTCGCCGGTTGCTGGTCGTGTTCGTGCTGCTCGCCGTGGTCCTCGCCATTGCGGCCGGCGCCGGCGATGTTCTCGCGAACCGCGGTGGTGCACCTGCCTCCACCTCCGCGGTTCGCGCAGCACGCACGTATGTCGCTCAGCCGGGCGACACGATGTGGTCGATCGCTCTGCTGCACCGGGGTGCGACATCGCAGACCGACTACGTCGAGTCGCTGATCTCCGCCAATGGCGGCTCGGAGCTGCAGGTCGGTGAGGTGATCACCCTGCCGTGAACCTGGCCGGTAGCGTGGTCGCCCATGCGCTGCCCGAAGTGCCAGGTCGACGACACCAAGGTGATCGATTCGAGAGAAGCCGAGGACGGCTCGGCGATTCGTCGTCGGCGGGCCTGCGCATCGTGCGCCCATCGCTTCACCACGTATGAGCGGCTAGAAGAAGTGCCGTTGATGGTGGTGAAGGGCAATGGCACCCGTGAGCCGTTCGATCGAACGAAGCTGGTCGCCGGAGTCACAGCGGCGTGCAAGGGTCGGCCCGTCACCGCCGAACAGATCCGGTGTTTGGGTGAAGCGGTCGAGGACGAGGTTCGCCTGCGTGGACCGGAGGTGCCCACGTCTGTGGTGGGTGTCGAGGTGCTCGATCGGCTGCGCTTGCTCGACGAGGTTGCCTACCTG
>JAYTNH010000258.1:0-1650 GCA_043748395.1 Ilumatobacteraceae bacterium
GGCGAAGTTCGCGGAGCTGAAGGCGCGGCGATGGTGCAGGCGATGTCGATTGGTCAGGGTGCCATGGCCACGGTGCACGGCGGCTCGGCAAAGGATGGCCTCGAGCGCATCGCCGAACTCATCGCGTACCACCAGGGCGTCGACCTGCGGATGTCCAGATGGCAGGTGTACCGCAGCATCGACCTGGTCGTGCACGTTGCCGGAAGCAACCGCAGTCGGCGACACATCACCGAGATCGTGGCGCCTTCGGTCGAGGAGGACGGCGCGCGATTCGTGATCCATCGCATGGTCGGCCCACGCCAGGGTGATGCCGCCCATACGGCGTCCCCGTTGCTCGAACCACAGCGGCCAATGCTCGAGCGGTTGTGCGAGGCCGATCCCGAGTTCTCCACCCGGTGGTGGCGATGAGCGGGGCACCACCCACCGCGATGATCGCGCTCGCAGTGTGCGTGCTCGTGGCGGTTGCATGCCTCGCGGTGTTCAAGGCGTTTGCGCCCCGAACCCCCGCTCGAGTAGTGCCTGCTTCGTCCACTCCCACGGTGCTGTCGGGGTTACCCCGCGGGCGCGTCGCCGCCGGCGCTGTGGTGGTCTTCGTCACGTTGCTCGCCACGCGTTGGGTGTTGTTGTCGTTGGTGGCAGGCGTGCTCACCGCGCTCTGGGGTCGGTTGCTGCACGATCGCCGGGCCGACCTCGAACGAACACGCGTCGAGGCGATCGCCCGCTGGCTCGAAGATTTGCGCGACACCCTGCGCGGCTCATCCATCGCTGCCGAGGAGGCGCTCGAAGTCGTGGCAACCCGTCCACCGCAGGCAATCGCCGCGGCACTGCACACATTCGCGCTGCGGCGTCGCCAGGGCTTTCGCACCGAGGACGCACTGGCCGACCTGGCCGACGATCTCGCCCACCCCATCTCAGATGCGGCTATCTCGGCGATCGTGCTCGTCATCGGAGGCTCGGCCGGTGCGGGACGGTTGTACGGCACGGTGAACGCCCTCGCCGCCGCAGCTCGCGGCGAAGTCACCGCTCGCGAACGCATCGACCGCACCAGAGCGGTCTACCAGTCGAGCATGAAGCACCTCGTCGTGATCGGTGTGATCTTGGTGGTGTACTTGCGGTTCGCGGCGGGCGATCTACTCGATCCGTACAGCACGCCCGCTGGTCAGGTGGTGCTGGCGCTACCGCTGGCCATGTGGGGCGGCTGCATCATGTGGCTGCGCTCGCTGTGTCGATACGAGCTCCCGCAGCGATACCGCATCGTGACTACCGACTCGAGCAGTCGATGACGCCGTTGGTCACTGCTGCGCTGGTGTGCGCCTGTCTCGCTGGCGGCGTGTTGTCGCTCGAGCGCGGCTTGCGCAGGTCGCCACGTTCGATCGACGACGTGCGCATGCGCATGTACGGCGCGAATGCTGCAGTCGGGTCTACATCGTCGGCGTCGCTGGTCGACTCGCTGATGCGCGCTGGCGCTGCCGGCGTGGTTGAACGACGCTTCGGCGTCGGCCTACGTCTGGTCGGTTGGTCACCGTCCGACCTGGTGTCGCGGGTTGTGGTCGCAGCCGCACTCGGCTTGTTCACCACCGTGCTCACGGTCGCCAGCCTCATGGCGGTCGGTGCGCTTGCGTTGTCGGTCTGGTGGCTGCCGGTCAGCGT
>JAYTNH010000259.1:0-6124 GCA_043748395.1 Ilumatobacteraceae bacterium
CGCGCTGGTGCCGGCTTGAGGGTGCGGGTACTGCCGGCTCGTGCGGGACGCCGGTTGGATCGCTGGTTGGATCGCGGTTGCGGTCGCTGGTTGGATCGCTGCTTCGCCACGATCGGCGACCCTACTGGGTCACCCTGCGATCAGACTGGCAAGCGCGAGCGCTGCCACCACGAAGCCGATAGCGGCCATGGTGATGCTGCGCGCCGTGGGCGCGCGTTCGAGATCGCCCTCGTCCTGTGGTGTCACCGGCGGGCGAACCAGCGCCATCACGTTGCCCGCGAACAGTGCGCCGCCGAGCGCCAGCAGCAACCACACAATGAGGTTGTCGCCGAGGAACATCGCCACCAGTGTGTCGCTTCGTTGGTGACGCCACCACCTCAGAGCGCGAGTATCTGTGCATGGGATTCCACCACGTCGCTCTGGCTACGCACGACACCGCCGCCACCCACACCTTCTATACAGAGGTGATGGGCTTCGAGCTCGCCAAGGTGGTCGCTGCGCCTACTCCCACCGGGGGCTGGAGCAAGCACTTCTTCTACGAGACCGGCGGAAATGGGCTGATGGCGTTCTGGGAGATCCACGACGAGAGCATCGGTGCCGCCTTCCCAGTCGACATCAACGCCTCGGCCGGTTTGCCGTGGTGGGTGAACCACGTTGCGTTCGATGCACCGACTCTCGACGACCTGCACCGGCATCGCGACCGCTGGCGCAGCCACGGCCACACCGTGCTCGAGGTGAACCACGACTTCTGCATCAGCATCTACCTGCGCGACCCCAGCGGCAACCTTGTGGAGTTCTGCCACACCACCCGACCGTTCAGCGACGACGAGACAAAGCGGGCCTTCGATCTGCTGTCGAGCGCCGACCCAGACCTCGACACCAGCGAGGCCCACCACACAGTGTGGAAGCCCATCGAGGCCACCATTTCGGGGTGAGCGTTACACCCCGCGGGCAGCGTTGCCGAACTTTGTGTACTGACCGCGGAAGACCAGCTTCACCGTGCCAGTAGGACCCGAGCGGTGTTTGGCAATGATCACTTCGGCCGCCCCACGCTCGGTGGAGTCCTTCTTGTACACCTCTTCGCGATACAGGAACATGACGACGTCGCTGTCTTGTTCGAGCGAGCCTGACTCGCGCAGGTCGGCGAGCATTGGTGTCTTGTCGCTCCGGGTCTCGAGGTTTCGGCTGAGCTGACTGAGGGCGATGATCGGCACCTCGAGTTCGCGGGCCAAGATCTTGAGGCCACGACTGATCTCGCTCACTTCGAGCTGACGGTTCTCGGCGTTGCTGCCGCCACCCATGAGCTGCAAGTAGTCGATGACGATGAGCGCCAACCCTCCGTTGGCGGCCTTGATGCGACGCGCCTTGGTACGTATCTCCATCACCGTGACCCGCGGGTTGTCATCGAGGAACAGCGGCACCTCGAGCCGGTTGATGGCCCGCCCGATCTTGGTCCAGTCGGCCTCGGCCAACCGGCCGGTGCGCAACTTCTGCGAATCGACCTCGGCCTCGCTGGAGAGGATGCGCTGCGTGAGTTCGGCGTGGCCCATCTCGAGCGAGAACACGATGACCGGCTTGTGGGTGGTCTGCGCCACATGCACAGCAATGCCCAACCCAAACGCTGTTTTGCCCATTGCGGGTCGTGCACCCACGATGTTGAGGGTGGAGGGCTGCAGGCCCGACAGGATCTCGTCGAGGTCGTGAAAGCCGGTAGCGACGCCGGTGATGATGTCGCCGCGCTCGAACGTCTCTTGCAGTTTGTCCATCGCGATGGGCAACAGATCGGCGAGTGGTCGGGCCGACTCGACCACGCGATCCTCGGCGACCTCGAAGATGCGGGTCTCGGCTTCGTCGATGGCCTTGCTCACGTCGTCGGGTTCGCGGTAGGCGATCTCGGCGATCTCGCTGGCCACGCCGATGAGGCGCCGTAGCAGGGCTGTGTCTTGCACGATCTTGGCGTAACGCGCTGCGTTGGAGATGGCCGGCGTGGCATTCTGCAGTTCGAGCAACAGTTGGGCGCCGCCGATCTCTTCGAGCAGCCCGCTGCGCCGCAACTCGTCGGCAACCGTGACCGCGTCGATTGGTTGACCAGTGTGCAACAGACCCTTGATGGCAGAAAAGATGTGCTGGTGCGCCGGCTTGTAGAAGTGCTCCGGCTGCATGCGCAGGTCGCCGATTTGGTTGACGGCCTCGCGCGAGAGCAACAGCGCACCGAGCAAGCTCTCCTCGGCATCGAGGTTGTGCGGGGGGACGCGACCCACCGAACTGCGGCTGGACGTCGATCGTGATGATTCGGCCATGAGGGGTCTACCTTGCACGATGCAGGCTGTGGATCGCTAGTGGGTTGGTCCTGTGAATTGTGCTGTGGATAACGTGTTCGAGGTCGGGAAAAGCACAACCCCGGCCGATTTCGCGTCGAAACTGGCCGGGGCTGTGGACAACCCTGTGGAGATTGGAAAACGCTGGACTAGAGCGAAACAACCTCGACGGTGATGGGAAACTCGACGTCGTGGTGCAACTTGGCGACCACGGCATGGGTGCCGAGTGTCTTGATGTGATCGAAGTGCAACTTACGGCGATCGAGCACGATGTTGGTCTGCGCCTCGACAGCACTGGCCACGTCGCCTGGGGTGACTGAGCCATACAGCTTGCCTTCGGCACCGGACTTCATGCTGATGCTGATGACCTTGGCCACCAACTTGGAGGCAATGGCCTGAGCGCTTTCGCGATCTTGTGAGTCACGAAGGTCGCGGGCCCGGCGCATGGCACCGGCCTGTGCCACGGCACCAGCAGATGCCTTCAGTGCGAGGCCCTGAGGAAGCAGGTAGTTACGCGCATGGCCATCGCTGACCTCGACGATGTCGCCGCGCTTACCGAGACCCTTGAGGTCGCTACGAAGAATGAGCCTCATGATCAGGCCTCCACTTCAACGGCGTCGTCGGCACCGTCGTCGAGAGCCGTGTCTTCTAGCCCTGTGTCTTCTAGCCCTGTGTCTTCTAGCCCGGTGTCTTCTAGCCCGGTGTTGTCGACACCAGTGTCGCCGCCGGCGGCATCGGACGGGCGCTCGTTCACGGCATCGCGATCGGGGCGCTCACGCCGACCGTCGCCGTCACGCGGCGGGCGGCCAGTGCGGGTTTGCGACACGCGCTTGGCGTATGGCACGAGTGCCATCTCGCGAGCGTTCTTGATCGCCAAGGCGATGTCGCGCTGCTGCTGTACGTCGTTACCGGTGACCCGACGGTTGCGGATCTTGGAGCGGTCGCTGACGAAACGGTTGAGCAAGTTGACATCTTTGTAGTCGACGAACTCGACCTTCTCGGTGAGCAGGACGCTGGTCTTCTTCTTGAACTTCTTGGGGTTGAGCTCTTTGGGAGCCCGCGCCTTGTTCTTCTTACTAGTCATCGTGTGGTCCTTCTGAAAGACGATCGCTGAAATTGATCAGAGATTTAGAACGGCTCTTCTTCGCCGTAGATGGGATCGGGATTGCGGGCGGCACCCGAGTTGGATGCCGAGTTGGATGATGATGCCGATGAGGAAGACGAGCCGCCGGCGTCGCGAGCAATGCGCTCGACCTCGGCACGGGCCCAACGCAGCGACGGGCCGACTTCGTCGGCGACGACTTCGACGACGTTGCGCTTCTCGCCTTCCTTGGTCTCGTACTCACGTTGCTCGAGACGACCGGTGACGATGACGCGCATGCCCTTGTTGAGCGACGCTGCGGCGTTCTCGCCGAGCGTGTCCCAGGCGGTGATGTTGAAGTACGACACCTTCTCTTGCCATTCGCCGTTCTGTTGCCAGCGGCGGTTCACAGCGATGCCAAAGCTGGCAACGCCCTTGCCTGCGGCGGTGAATCGGATTTCGGGATCGCGGGTGAGGTTCCCTACGAGGGTGACGACACTGTCGGCCATGGTGACTCCTTTGGTTCGACCTGAACGGTTTCGAAGCGATGCGCTGAGCGCAGCGGCTCAGGCAGCTTCGCCGAGCATGCCGCGGCGTGACGCCTCGGCATCGGGCAGGCGGATGAGCTTGTGGCGGACGATGTCGTCGGCGATGCGGAGCTGGCGCTCGAGGTCGTCGAGGGCCGCTCCGGGCGCCAAGACGTTGAACACGACGTAGTAGCCGTATTGCTTCTTGTTGATCAGGTAGGCGAATTGGCGCCTGCCCCACCAATCGGGACGACCGTGGACAGAACCACCGGCCTTCTCGATCGAGTCGGTGAGCGACTTCGTCCAAGCCTGGGCTGCAGGCTCGTCGAGATCGCCATCGATGATGACCATGAATTCGTAGGCACGCATCATGCGTGTAATACCTCCCTTCGGACCCGGGGGTTTCCCGGGGCCCCGGTTTGGGGCAGGGCCAATGTGACCTGGAGAGTGTAGCGGCGAGGATTGCCGAGAACGACGGGCCGGTGTGCGGGCATATCGGCAGTGTCGCGCAGGCCTGTGACACAGAAGCCACGCCCGAGCGACCGGGGCGGCGGGTGCGCTACCGTCTCGCCCGTGGACCTGCGCACCTGGATGATCAGCGACCTGGCCTCGATGCGATCGAAGCTCACCGAGTCGGTCATCGCTGTTGTGCCGGTCGACCGCTGGTTCGAGCAGGTCGACGGGGGTGGCTCGTCCATCGCCCACCTTCTGCTGCACACCGCCCGTCACCAAGATCTGGCCGTCACATCGGCCATCCGCAACCGCCCACCGCTGTTCGCACAACATGCCCAAGACCTCGGTCTGGCCCAGGCGCCGGCATGGGCGGCGCTCAGCGAGCGTGAGGTACCGCTCGTCTCGGCAATGGTCGCGCCCGACGCCTTGCTCACCTACGTCGGCGCTGTCTTCGACGCCACTACCGTCTGGCTCGATCGGGTCGGTTCGATGGCACTCGACACCATTCCTGCCACAAGTCGGCGGCTCGTCACCCTGGCCGGCCTCCCCCCCGACGAACTCGACTGGCTACACCGCATGTGGAGCGGCCGCGCCGTGTCGTGGCTCGTGCAATGGCCGGCGATCGGTCACGGACACGCCCACGTCGGCGAGGCCATCGGCGTGCGCAATCGCATGGGCCTCAGCCCGTTCTGATGCCCACCGCCGACCCCACCTACACCTGCCAGAGTTGCGGAAGCACTGAGGTCGTGCTGTGGGCTGTGCGTCGCGTCTACGTGACCGTCGCCGACTGGGATACGGCCGAGAACGAACAACTCGACCCGGAGGTCGAGCGGTGGTGCTTCGCCTGCCTGGCCAGCTATCCCCACGAACCGGTCGGCGACCGCTGACGCCAGTCGCCGTGGGGAAGGTGCCGCACCAATAGCAAGGCATCACCGCACTCGTAGGCCCACGCCCGCACGTTGCCGTGAGTGACCACCACGGTGCGGCGATACAGGCCACGAACCGCCCCCTCGACGTCGTCGAGGTGTTCCAGTGCCGACCGCCCATCGAGCAGTTCGTAGACCCGGCCGACGATGACGCCGTCGTGATCGAAGCGCGCGGCCGGATACCCGAGCTCGGTGTCGAACAACGCTCCGCGCACCGAGTCGTCGACCCCATCACCGGCAACGAACGGCGCCAAGTGATGCCACCGGGTCTCGCCTGGCTGCAACGTGCCGTACACGAACAGATGGGCGGGATCGGGTTCGTTCACCGTTTCATTCACTGAGAGGCGCTGGCGCGCTCGACGCTGTTGCCTACCGGCAGCACCCGTAACAGGTGATGCCAGGTGCAGGCCACGCACGCCTCGACGACATACGCCGTGAGATCGTCACGCCGGGCGTCGAGTTTGGCGAGCTCGGCGGCAGTCGAAACGCAACGGCCCTGAGCCGGCAAACGCGGCCCGAACACGTAGGTGATGAGCCGTAGTTGGGGAGCATCGCAGATGGGGCAGTTGATCGAGGCCGGCGAGCCGACGTTGCGCGCTGCACGAATGAGTTCGGGGTGCGCATCGCACACTTGATCTTGGCGAAGTCGACCGCGGCGGAACTCGTTGATGAGGTGACGACGCAACAAGCGGTGGTCGACCACTGCGCCCACGGCGTTGGCGCCGCCACCCCCACGAAGTGAGTCGACACCGAACGTCATGTCGCCCGAGGCTAGCGAACTCAACCGTCGCTCGATTCGCACATCTGCATCGCACACGC
>JAYTNH010000260.1:0-8550 GCA_043748395.1 Ilumatobacteraceae bacterium
GCGAGCCCTCGCCGGCAGCGAGCACGATGGCCGAGACGCTCATGGTGCAGTTCTATCGCGTGTGACGCCGCGGATGGCGGTAGGCGCGAACGTGCTGGCGCAGCTTCGGCACCAGAAGGCCTGCTCGAGTTCGGTGCCGCACGGCGCGTGCACCAACACGATGTCGGCGTCGCCACGCGCGAGGTGATGTTCGCCCCAGCGGATGAGCGCAACCAGCGCCGGTGACAGCTCAACGCCGGCCGGGGTGAGCCGGTACTCGTAGCGCGGTGGGTGCTCTTGGTACAGCTCTTTGGCCATGACCCCACCGTCGACCAGGCGCTTGAGACGGTTGGTGAGGATCGGACGCGCGATGCCGAGGTCGTCGCAGAAATCGTCGAAGCGCCGGATGCCGCGCAATGCCGCGCGGATGATGAGGATGCTCCATCGGTCGCCCACCAGCTTCAGTGTGCGCTCGAGCGCGGTGAGATCGGTCGCGGTGAGATCGGTCGCGGCGTCCACTGACCCGATTCTACCTGTGTCTCGGCCCCTGAATCGGTGTGAGTTCTGATTCAGCACTCACTCGCGGTATGGTTTCTCGATGACGCGCGATCTGCTGAACATGCCCCTCGACAACCTGCTGGCTCTGGCGCAACAGGTTCGTGACGAAACCCACGGCACCCGCATCACATACTCGCCCAAGGTGTTCATCCCGCTCACCATGCTGTGCCGCGACAAGTGCGGCTATTGCACGTTCGCGCAGCCTCCGGCTCGCCTCGCCGCGCCGTACCTCTCGCCCGACCAGGTGCTGCAGATCGCCAAGCGTGGCGCGCGCATGGGGTGCCACGAAGCGCTGTTCACCCTGGGTGAGGCACCCGAGGAACGCTACGAAGTTGCGCGCGCCTGGCTGCGCGATCAGGGCTACGACAGCACGTTGCACTACCTGCATGCCATGGCGGCGCTGGTGCTCGACGAAACCGGCCTGTTGCCGCATGCCAACGCAGGTGCACTCGACGAGGCGCAACTGCGCATGCTGGCCGACGTGTCACCGAGCCAGGGAATGATGATCGAGACGCTGCGCGGCGACCTGCCGTGTCATCGGGGTGCGCCTGACAAGACACCCGAACGCCGACTCGCCACGCTCGACGCAGCCGGTCGGGCCGGCGTGCCGTTCACCACGGGCATCCTGGTGGGCATCGGTGAAACGCGGGCCGACCGACTTGAAGCGCTCGCAGCCATCGCCAGCGCACACCGCCAATACGGCCACGTGCAGGAGGTGATCGTGCAGAACTTCCTCCCCAAGCCGGGCACGGGCATGCAACACGAGCCACCGTGCCCGCCCGATGAGTTCTTGTGGTCGATCGCTGCCGCCCGCCTGGTGCTGCCACCCGAGGTGCACCTTCAGGCTCCCCCCAATCTCAGCGACGACTTCGGCGACCTGCTCGACGCGGGCATCGACGATTGGGGCGGTGTCTCACCCGTCACGCTCGATCATGTGAACCCCGAGCGGCCGTGGCCCGGCCTCGACCGCTTGCGCGAAGTCACCGAGGCCAGGGGTTTCGCACTTGCACCGCGGCTCACGATCTACCCCGAGTTCGTACGCGAGCCCGAGCGCTGGCTCGCGCCGTCGTTGCGGTTCAGGGTGATGGATCGCAGCGATGCCGAAGGTCTTGGCCGCGACGACCCCGGCGCGATTTGGCCCGAGAAGGTGACTGCGGCCGACGTGGTGCAAGATGGCGCCGAGGTGGTGCTCGTGGGCCATCGCAGCACACCGTGGTACTCGGGTGCCACGAATCCGCCGCCCATGCTGTTGCCTGGCCGTGCAGCCACCCGTGCCGGAAGTGCCGTAGCCGAGGTGCTCGACGGTGTGCAGGCCGGCCAGCAAGTGGGCTTCGACGAAATTGTCACGCTGTTCCGCGCCCGGGGCCCCGAGGCCATCGCGGTCGCCGAGCTGGCCGACGACCTACGCCGTGAAGCAGTGGGCGACGCCATCACGTGGGTACACAACCGCAACATCAACTACACCAACGTGTGTACCTTCAAGTGTAAGTTCTGCGGCTTCTCGAAGGGTCCGCTCAGCCTCAACCTACGGGGCACGCCGTATCTGCTCACGCTCGACGACATCGCGCAGCGGGCCCGCGAGGCGTGGGATCTCGGTGCAACAGAAGTAACGCTGCAGGGCGGCATTCATCCCAGCTTCGACGGCGACTATTACATCGACGTCACCCGCGCCGTGAAAGACGCGGTGCCCGACATGCACGTGCACGGGTTCACCGCTCTAGAGATCACCGAGGGCGCGCGTCGGCTGGGTGAAGACCTGCACAGCTACCTGCGACGCCTGCAAGACGTGGGGCTGGCATCGCTGCCCGGTACCGCCGCCGAGATCCTCGACGACGACATTCGGGCCGTGTTGTGCCCCGACAAGATCAACACCGAACAGTGGCTCGATTGTCATGCCGCTGCGCACGACATCGGGCTGAAGTCGAACATCACGATCATGTTCGGCAGCATCGAACACCCCGAGTCGTGGGCGAAGCACATCATCCGCACGCGAGCGTTGCAAAAGATCACCGGCGGGTTCACCGAGTTCGTCGGCCTTCCGTTCGTGCACATGGCCTCGCCGATCTATCTCCAGCGTGCTGCACGACGCGGGCCGACGTTCCGCGAGACCTTGCTGATGCACGCTGTGGCGCGCATCGCGTACCGCGGGCTCATCGACAATATCCAGTTGTCGTGGGTGAAGATCGGTCAGGCCGGTGCCGTGCAGTTGTTGCAGGCCGGCTGCAACGACCTGGGCGGCACGCTGATGGACGAGAACATCTCGCGGTCGGCCGGAGCGGCCCACGGTCAGGGCATGACCGAAGCGACGTTCACATCGTTGGTCGCGCCGCTGGGTCGGCGCCTGCAGCAGCGCACCACCACCTATGCCCGGGTCGATGCCCGTAACCCGGTGAACGTGTAACTGCAGAAGAGCTCCGGGGAGAGGACTCGAACCCCTATAGACGGCACCAAAAACCGCTGTCCTACCATTGAACGACCCCGGATCGTTGCTCACCGTCGTTGCTCACCCAGGCTAGCGGCGAGGCAACGACCCACACCTGGAGGTTTGGCTGCACGTCACAAGCCGGTAGCGTTCCCCGAGTTATGGGCTCTCTGATCAAAAAACGCCGGAAAAGAATGCGCAAGAAGAAGCACAAGAAGATGCTTCGCCGTACACGCCATGCGCGTCAACGCGGCAAGGGCTGACGAGCTCCTTTCTCATTCTCGATCGAAATCTGACCGACCGCCTCCGTACGCCGGTGGGCGGTCGGTGCGCGTCTGGACCACCATCGCTTCTGGCAGCGCTTCGGCCAGTGCAGAGTGGTGGCCGAGCACGAACCACGTGGCGCCGCTGCCAGCCAGCGTGGGCGGCATGCCCGCAGCCTCGCGAATTCGGTCGCGCCACGTGGCCAACGCGGGAACAACGGCGATCGCCGCTGGTTCGAGATCGTTGTCGCGGTCGCCACACGACGGCTCGCCGAGGGTGTCCCAGGCCCGATACACCGCTGGAGTGCTCACGGCGAGCGGAGGCACCACCAGCGTGATGTCGAGCGGCACGAACGGCAGCGGGTCGACGATGTCGCCGATGCCACGAACACGGGCGCGTCCGCCGACGAGGCAGAATGCTACGTCGGCGCCGAGTGCGGCCGCGCCCACCACATCGTGGTAGCCGGCCCAGCGCAGCACAGCGGCCGCGTCGGCCGAGCCTCCGCCAAGCCCGCCCCCGTGAGGCACGTGCTTGTGGAGATGGATGTGAGCGTCTCGGCCGCACAGCCGTAACGCCCGCGCAACGAGGTTCGATTCGTCGAGCGGCATGCCCGTGGCGAATGGTCCGTCGGCTTCGAGGCCGGTAGCACCGTCGGTGATGTCGAGTGAATCTCCCCATTCGAGGGTGACCATTTCGGCATCGATGAGGTGATACCCGTCGGGACGAACGCCGGTGACGTGCAGTCGCAGGGTGAGCTTGGCCGGCGCCGACACGGTGACGCGGCGTATCACTGTTCGGCCCGCCACGCCGCGGTGAGCGCGCCCCACTCGAACACATCGAGCTCCTCCGGACGACGCGTTGCAGCGATGCCGGCTGCCGCAAACGCCTCGGGTGACACGACATCGACCAGCGAGCGCCGCAGCATCTTGCGACGCTGACCAAACGCGGTTCGTACGAGTTGGAACAGATCGGTTGGTGTCGAATCGACCGCCGGCTGGTCGCGGCGGGTGATCTCGGCCAACGCCGACTCGACGTTGGGTACCGGCACGAACACGCTCGCCGGTACCAGCCCGGCGATGCGCGCTGTGGCCCAGTACGACACCTTCACCGTGACGGCACCGTACGCGGCGGTGCGAGGCTGCGCGCAGAAGCGCTCGGCCGCTTCGCGTTGCACCATCACCAGCATTCGTCTGATGTTGGGTACGTCGTCGAGCAGGTCGCAGATCAGCGGCGTGGCCACGTTGTACGGCAGATTGGCGACCAGCACCCAGTCGTGATGGTCGCCGAGCAGCGACTGCCAATCGAGCCGTAGTGCGTCGCCCTCGACCACGGTTACGTTGGCGTGCGGTTCGACCACCTCACGCAACACCGGAACGATGCCATGATCGATCTCGACCGCAGTCACCTGTGCACCGGTCTCGGCGAGCGCCAAGGTGAGCGAACCGAAGCCGGCGCCGATCTCGACGACCCTCGAACCTGCACCCACCTCGGCCAGGCGGGCGATGCGCCGCACGGTGTTCGCATCGGTGACGAAATTCTGGCCGAGGTCGCGTCGCGGCGCCAACCCGTGTTCGCGCAGCAGCTCGCCGATGGCGGCGCGGGTGAGCACCGCTACCAGCTGATGCGCACGGCCGTTGGCGCGTTGGCGAGGCTGGCGATCTCGACGAAGATGTCGGTGTGCATCACCAGGTCGACCCCGACCGGAATGCGTACCCCCAACGTGTTGACGCAGGTGGTGATGTGGCCGTTGTCGACGTTCACGACGGTGAGCAACTTGCCGGCCGGTGCCAGCAGCGTGGTGCACGGGCGCGTGGTCGGGTCGGCGTAACGCGCATAGCTCGCCCTGCCGGCGGCCTCGTTGGCGCCGGGCGCGGGCGGAATGGCGATGTCGATGATCGCGGGCCGCACCACGTCGCTGTCGCCGCTCACTTCGAGGAAGACCGGCGGCTCAGGTGAGTAGTCGGTGGTGGGTGCCGCGGTGTCGCCGCTCGCTGCAGCGGCGCCCTGTGCAGCGCTTGGCGTGTTCGCTTCGCCCGTGTTGAACAACCACATCGCCGGAAGTGCCAGCGTCGTGAAAATGGCAGCGACAGTCATTCGGCGGCGGTCGTGGCGGTTCATGGCGTTGGGTGTGCGATCACCGAGGTGAGTGCGACACTGAAAAGGCTACGGACGCAGGCGGGGGAACGCAAGGCAGGTCGCTGCCACCGTGGCGAGCCGCACCGCTTCGATCGACTCGTTGCGGAGCGCGGCAAGCGCCTCGACAACGTGCACCACGAACGCTGGCTGGTTGGTGCGCCCCCGATGTGGCACGGGCGCAAGGTAGGGGCTGTCGGTCTCGACGAGCATGCGCTCGGCGGGGCACAGCACCGCTGCTTCGTGTAGGTCGGTGGCCGTACGAAAGCTGACGATGCCGCTGAACGATACGAACGCACCGAGGTCGAGACACGTGCGAACTTCGTCGGCGCCGCCGCTGAAGCAGTGAAAGATCGTCTGTGCCGGTGCGCCTTCGGTGCTCAGGATGTCGAACGTGTCGTCCCAGGCGTCGCGGGTGTGAATGACGAGCGGCAGTCGATGTTCGTGCGCCAGCGCGATGTGAGCCGCGAACACGCTGCGCTGATCAGCGCGCGGCGAGTGCTCGTAGAAGTAGTCGAGGCCGCACTCGCCGATCGCGATCACCGAGGGGTCGGTGAGGTACGGCACGATGGTGTCGATGCCGTGCACGGCCTCGTGGGGGTGCAGGCCGGCTGTGGCGAAGATGCCGTCGTGGCGTTCGGCAATGGCGATGGCTTGGGCCGTGGTGGCTGCATCGCAGCCGACGTTCACCATGGTGGTCACACCGGCTGCTCGCGCCGCTGCAATCACGTCGTCCACCGGCACTCCGCGGGTTTCGTACAGGTGGCAGTGGCTGTCAATGTACGGCTGGCTCGTGTAGGGCCGGTTCACAGCGGGTTCACACTGCCTTGCGTGGGAACAGCGATTCGCCCTTCACCACGTGCACGCCACCCGGGTAGCCGCCCCACGCGACATCGGCGGGAATGCGCTGGTCGGTCACCAGGCCGGTGAGGCCGATGCGTTGCCAGATCGTCTGGCAGGTCTCGGGCAAGGCGGGTGAGGCGAGAATGGCGACGATGCGCAGCGCCTCGAGCGCATCGCCCATCACCGTGTCGACCGCCGGCCCGGCCTCGACCTTCCAGGGTTCGTTGGTCTCGAGGTAGGCGTTGGTGGCGCGGATGAGCGACCAGGTTGACTCGAGGGCGCGGCTCGGCTGCACGTCAGTCCAGCCGGCAACTGCACCGGCGACCGCGTCGGCGGCAGCGACAGCCAGCGGCGAATCGGCTGCAGGAGCGTGACCGATTCCGTCGCACTTCTTGCCCACCACGGTGGCGACACGCGCCAGCAGGTTGCCCAGGTTGTTGGCAAGATCGCTGTTGTACCTTCCGATGAGGCCTTCGTAGGTGAAGTCGCCGTCTTGGCCGTAAGGAGTCTCAGCGAGCACGTAGTAGCGGAAGCCGTCGACGCCCACCTCGGGGATGAGGTCGAGCGGATTCACCACGTTGCCCGATGTCTTGCTCATCTTTTCGCCGCCGTTGAGCAGCCAACCGCCAACAGCCCAGCCCCGCGGTAGCTCGAGTCCTGCGCTCAACAGCATTGCCGGCCAGTACACGCAGTGATGCCTGATGATGTCTTTGCCGATGAGGTGACGATCGACCGGCCACCACTGAGCGAAGCGCTCTGGATCAGTGCCGAAGCCGACGGCGGTGATGTAGTTGGCGAGTGCGTCGAACCACACGTAGGCCACATGCTTGGTATCCCACGGCAACGGAATGCCCCACGTGAGGCTGGTGCGGCTGACCGAGAAGTCGCGCAGACCACCGCGGATGAGGCCGAGCGCCTCATTACCGCGGAACTCGGGCACGATGGCGCCTGGGTGATCGGCGTACCACTGCAGCAGGCGATCTTGGTAGCGCGACAGCCTGAAGAAGTAGTTCTCTTCCTCGAAGTACTCGACCGGCCGCTTGTGGATGCGGCACAGGTCGCCCTCATCCAGTTCGTCGTCGGTGTAGTACTCCTCGCATGCGACGCAGTACTTGCCCGCGTACACGTCGAGTTCGATGTCACCGGCGTCGTAGCATCGCTGCAACAACTCGGCGACACCCACCTTGTGGCGGGCTTCGGTGGTGCGGATGAAGTCGTCGTTGCTGATGTTGAGTTGCTGCCATGCCCGCTCGAACTGCGGCGCGATGGCATCGGTGAACTCTTGTGGCGTCTGGCCGGCGGCGTCGGCGGCTTGCTGAATCTTCAGGCCGTGCTCGTCGGTACCGGTGAGGAAGTGCACCTCGTCGCCGAGGAGTCGGTGCCAGCGGGCAACCGCGTCGCCGATGATGGTGGTGTACGCGTGGCCGAGGTGCGGCTTGGCGTTGACGTAGTAGATGGGTGGGGTGAGCGAGTACTTGCTCATGGGGCGAATCCTTTCCGGTGAATGGCGAACAGCGACTGGGTCAGCTGCCGGGGCACATTCGACGGTTTGGGATCAACACGGTCACGTGGGAGAGGATAGAGCCGATGGCGCACATTGGGGCAAGCGAATTCGACGACGCCACGCAGGTGAACGCCGACGGATCGACCGAGATTCGCGATGGATGGGACATCGGGGGCAACGCCAACGGCGGCTATCTGCTTGCCCTCGCAGCGAGTCATCTCCGCACGATTGCGGGTCGTCCCGATCCGCTCACGATCACGGCGCACTTCCTCTCGCCCGGTACTGCAGGCCCGGTGCACATCGATGGCGCGGTGGTGAAGTCGGGCAAGCGCATGACCACGGTGGTCGGCTCGATGCGGCGCGATGACCGAACGATGCTGCAGGTCGTGGCAGCTTTCGGCGATGCACGCTTCGGTGGCAACGAGGTGATGTACGACGCGCTCTTGCCGCCCGATCTGCCGCCATTCGAAGACTGCATCGAGCGATCGGCTACCAATGGGCCGGCGCATGTCGCACTCATGCATCGCCTCACCGTGCGGCTCGATCCGAAGGCTGCCGGGTATCAGCAAGGTGTGCGCTCGGGCGAGGCGGTGATGACCGGTTGGATGGGCTTCGCCGACGGCCGTCCCATCGACACGCTGGCGCTGTTGCTCGCAGCCGACGCCTTTCCGCCTGCGGTGTTCAACCTCGAATTGCCACCCGGATGGGTGCCAACGGTCGAGATGACCGTGCACGTTCGCGAGCGGCCCCTACCCGGTCCGCTGAGGTGTCGGTTCCTCACCCGCCACGTGGCCAACGGCATGTTCGAAGAAGACGGCGAGGTGTGGGATTCGTCGGGTCGTTTGGT
>JAYTNH010000261.1:0-5695 GCA_043748395.1 Ilumatobacteraceae bacterium
GTGGGAAAGTCTCCAAACGCTGCGGCTCAGCAGCGTGGTGGGGCGGTCTCGCAGCCGTCGAGGTGATCGTTCACGAGCCCCATCGCCTGCATGAAGGCATACACGGTGGTGGGCCCCACAAAACTCCAGCCGCGCTTCTTGAGGTCCTTCGACATCGCCACCGATTCGAGGCTGGTGGACGGGATCGACAACTCGGCCGCGTCTTGTCGCACGACCGACTCACCGCGGTACTGCGACACGTAGTCGTAGATCGACCCGAACTCATCGATCATCGCGAGCGCACAGTTGGCGTTGTTGATCGTGCTCTCGATCTTGCCGCGATGTCGCACGATGCTCGCATCGAGAACCAACCGCTCCACGTCCGCGGCACCGAACGCGGCCACGGTGGGAACGTCGAACTGCGCGAAGGCCGCGCGGAAGTTGGGGCGCTTGCGCAGGATGGTGAGCCATGACAGTCCGGATTGGAAACCTTCGAGGCACAGCTTCTCGAACAACCGCTCGTCGTTGGTGGCTGCTCGCCCCCACTCCTCGTCGTGGTAGCGCACGTATTCGGGATCCTCCCCGCACCACCAGCATCGGGTCACCCCGTCGGTGCCGGTTCGGAGCCAATGGCGTTCGGTCATGAGCTCAATGATCGCGCGCCTGGGTCATTCAGCCCTACCCACGGCGTGCTCCGTTCCGTAGGGTCGATCCGATGACATGGAAGCGTCGCACACTCACCCAGGAGGAGCGCTGGGAGCTGATGGTGCAGCAGGACATCGTTGCGCGGGGCATCACCGACGAAAGCGTCGTGACGGCGATGCGATCGGTACCACGACATCGGTTCGTCGACTCATCGTTGAGCGAGCGCGCATACGACGATCGGGCACTGCCGATCGAGTCGGGCCAGACCATCTCCCAGCCGTACATCGTGGCCCTCATGGTCGCTGCGGTCGACCTGACACCAACCGATCGGGTGCTCGAAGTGGGCACGGGCTCCGGATACGGCGCCGCCGTCCTCGGTCAGTTGGCCAGCAGGGTGTGGACCGTGGAGCGGATCGAGTCGCTCGCCGACCGCGCCCGCCAACTGTTGGAGGCATTGGGCATCGACAACGTGCAGGTCGTGCACTCCGATGGCACCGTCGGCCTGCCCGATCAGGCGCCGTTCGATGCCATCGTCGTCACCGCTTCGGGGCCGGCGATACCTGACGCATTGCGTTCTCAACTCGCCGACGGCGGCCGGCTGGTGATGCCCGTGGGCCGCACGAGCGGGCACCAGACGCTGGTGCGGGTGCATCGCCACGGTGACGAGTACACGCAAACCGAACTGGGTGGCGTCGTGTTCGTGCCGCTCATCGGCGAGCAGGGATGGCCTGCCGACTGACGAGTCCCGGCCATCTGCTGCCATCCTGTGGGCATGGATCTCGATGAGGTGCGCGAACTCATCCAGCGCAGGCGTACGAGCATGCTGGTCGACAAGGCACGCGAGGTGCCGTTCGATCTGGTAACGCAGCTCTGCGAACTCGCGCAGTGGGCCCCGAACCACAAGCGCACCTGGCCGTGGCGGTTCGCGCTCGTGGATGGCGACGGACGTCAACGACTCGGCGACACCATCGCCGACGCAATGCAGGTGCACGGCGATTCGCCCGAGAAGGTAGCCAAGACCCGCGGCAAGTACCTGCGTACGCCGTGCACGCTGGTGGTCGGCTCAGCCCCCGGCGAGTCCGAGTTGCGCACTGCCGAGAATCGTGATGCGGCCGCGGCCGGGGTGCAGACCCTCATGCTCGCGGCGACAGCCGCTGGAGTCGCCACGTATTGGGGCTCGTGTCCGCTGGGCGCCAACGACGCCGTGGTGGATCTGTGCGGTTTCGAGGCCGGCACTCATGTGACTGCACTGATCTACCTCGGCTGGGCAACCGACTCGGTTGCGGCAGCGGAGCGCCCTGCAGTGCAGATCAGCCGCGTGCAGTAGCTGATCAGAATGGGCGGTCGCCCGCGATCGACACCCGCTCCATCACTCGAACCTGCGGGTAGTAGTCGCTGTTGGCGTAGTGCTGCGTGGCGCGGTTGTCCCAGATGGCCACGGCACCCGCACTCCACCGGAACCGACACTGGAACTCGGGGAAGTCGGACTGCCGGTAAAGGCTGTCGAGCAGCTCGTCGCTCGGGCCTTCATCGAGGCCCACCAGCCGTGTGGTGAAGTTGCGATTGACGAACAGCGTCTTGCGTCCGGTCTCGGGGTGACGACGAACCACCGGGTGCAGCACGGGCGGGAAGATCGGCCGGAGCTTGGCGGCGAGGTCGGGGTCGAGTAGCTGTCCGAACGAGGGCATCCAGTCGTGCTCGGCCTGCATCGACTCGATCTGCTCACGGATGCCATCGGGCAACGCATCGAACGCAGCCGCCATGTCGGCCCACAACGTGTCGCCGCCGACCGGCGGGATCTCGATGGCCCGCAGCACCGCACCCATCGCTGGCTCCGCACGCCAGGTGACGTCGGTGTGCCACATGTTCTCGTACGCGACGGCGGCCGCGCCCTTGGCGAAGCGGATGACCTCGGGCTCGTCTTCAGGCTGGTCGGGCATGTCCTTGAGATGCTTGAAGAACGGGTGCGTTTCGAGTTCGCCGAAGCGGCGGGCGAGCGCAGCCTGCGACGTGCGCTCGAGCGGCTGATCGCGGAAGAACAGCACCTTCCACTCGAGCAGCGCCCGACGGATGTCGGCGAATAAGTCGTCGTCGACGTCGCTCAGGTCGATGCCACCGATCTCGGCCCCGATGGTGGGTGCCAGCGGCGAGATGGTGAAGCGGTGATACGGCAGATCGACCCAGTCGTCGCCCGTGCGGCGAGCAACCCGCGGTCCGGCTTTCAGCGGCAGCATCCCCCGAGGTTAGTCAGCGGTTCTCGCCCGATCCGTTCCCGAGCGCGGGTTCTCCTCAGCGCCACTCGGAGATGGCGAGCACCGGCACGTCGAAGCACCACGCTTGGCGGGTGAGCCCGATGGACGGGTCGCCGTCCCACGGATACTTGGCGCCCATCAACTCGCCGACCCGCTGGCGTTCCTCCGGACCGACGACGGCGCGGGCGATACCCGAGCGCCGTTCGTCACCAAAGCGCACGACCACGGCCGGATTGGCGAGTGCGTTGCGAAACCAATCAGCGGTCGGACCGTTGCCGCTGATGAGGTACACCGTGTCGTCGATCACGCCGAACCAGATCTCGATCTCGTGCGGATTGCCCGAACGTCGACCCGTGGTGGTGACATCGCAGCAATCGTCCTCGACGTGAGGCGTGAGCCAGCTCATCGGCCCGGGTGATACACGCCGAACACGGCGCGAAGTGCGTCGCTGACCTCGCCGAGCGTGGCGTTGGCGCGCAGCGCTTCCTTCATGGGATACAGCACATTGTCGGAGCATTCGGCGGCGGTGGTGAGGTCGGCGAGCCGGGCCTGCACCAACGACTGGTCACGCGCAGCCTTGAACTCGCCGAGCCGCTTGCGCTGAGCGGGTTCGAGCGCTGGGTCGATGGGGAACACGTCGGGCTCGGGCTCGTTGTCGATGGTGAAGCTGTTGACACCGACGATGATGCGCTCGTCGTCGTCGATCGACTTCGCGTACTCGTATGCGGCCTGCTCGATCTCGTCCTGCTGGAAGCCGGCCTCAATGCCGGCGACGGCTCCGCCCATCTCGTCGATGCGGGCGATGTATGCGAGCGCGAGCCGCTCGACCTCGTCGGTGAGGCTCTCGACGAAGTAGCTGCCGGCGAGCGGGTCGGGCGTGTCGACGATGCCGCTCTCGTAGCCGATGATCTGCTGGGTGCGCAGCGCGATACGGGCAGCGCGCTCGGTGGGCAGGCTGAGCGCTTCGTCGTAGCCGTTGGTGTGCAGGCTCTGCGTGCCGCCCATCACCGCCGCCATCGACTGCACGGCCACGCGGGCGATGTTGGCCTCGGGCTGCTGGGCGGTGAGCGTAGAGCCACCGGTCTGGGTGTGGAAGCGCAGCAGCTTGCTCGATTCCTTCTTCGCGCCGAACCGCTCGGTCATCAGGCGGTGCCAAATTCGGCGGGCAGCGCGGAACTTGGCGACCTCTTCGAAGAAGTTGTTGTGCGCGTTCCAGAAGAAGCTGAGGCGAGGTGCGAATTCATCGATGTCGAGCCCCGCGGCGAGCGCGGCCTCGACGTAGGCGATGCCGTTGGCGATAGTGAACGCGATCTCTTGCACGGCGGTGCTGCCGGCTTCACGGATGTGGTAGCCGCTGATCGAGATGGTGTTCCACTTGGGCACGTTCGCCGCGCAGTAGGCGAAGATGTCGGTGATGACGCGCATGCTCGGCCGCGGTGGATACACGTAGGTGCCGCGGGCGATGTACTCCTTGAGTAGGTCGTTCTGGATGGTGCCGCTGATCGCGGTGGCCGGAACGCCACGCTCCTCGGCCACCAGTTCGTACAACAACAGCAGCACGCCGGCGGTGGAGTTGATGGTCATCGACGTGGTGACCTTGTCGAGCGGCAGGTCCGCGAGCAACAGGCGCATATCGGCGATCGAGTCGATCGCCACTCCCACCTTGCCCACCTCGCCCTCGGCCCGCGGGTGGTCGCTGTCGTAACCCATCTGGGTGGGCAGGTCGAATGCGCAGCTCAGCCCGGTCTGGCCGGCGTCGAGCAGGAACTTGAACCGCTCGTTGGTGCTCTCGGCCGAGCCGAAGCCGGCGTACTGGCGCATGGTCCACAGCCGGCTGCGGTGCATGGCTGGGTAGATGCCGCGGGTGTAGGGCGGCTGGCCGGGCAGGCCGAGCTTGGTGTCGGGGTCCCATCCCTCGAGGTCGGCGGCGGTGTAGAGCGCCCGTACCTCGATGCCGCTGTCGGTATGCCTCAACGATTGTTTGGGGTCGTCACTCATCGTCTACGAGCGTACGACGAACGCCCACGCCGCCGGTCATTCGTGCGCCCAGCGACGAGTGGCTTCTGTCCACCGAGGCTGCACGCTCCACTCCTCCGCCCAACGCGCGATGTATTCGAGATCGAGAGGAGGTCCGGCCGCGAGGATCGAAGCGATGTCGTCCTGATCCTTCTCACGCCATGCGATCAGCTTGTGCACGATGACGTCCTCGACGGTGAGCAAACCATTGACCGCCCGTCGGTGCGCTTCGGCTTGGTAGGGAGTCTCGACGAGCAGCGCATCGACGCTGATTCCGTGCCCACGGATGAACACCAGGTAGGGGTCGGATCCGGGTTCGGCCATCTCACGAACGTCGTACCCGTCAGCCCGAAAGGCGTCGGCCACTCCACGCAACGAGCTGACCAGGAAGTCAACATCGGTCGTGAGCCGGGGTGTCGCCCGATACTCGAGCGCGGCGAGAGCACCGATGAGAACCGGCTGGGCGCCGAGATCAGTGAGACGTTGCTCGAATGTCGACCAGTAGTCCGAGGGCCCGGGCACGGCGGTGCATCTCTCCTTCGGTCTTGAGTTCGTCTCGTCCGTTCGCGACACGCCGACGATTGATCGCCTCGAGCGCGTCGTGGCGCCATTCGAGTGAGCCTTCGTCGTCGTTGCCGAACTCGCGCAGAGCGGCGACCTGACGATTCCATTTCGCTCGATCTTGGGCGCTCACGGCCATACACGAATCATAGGTGGCACGTGGGCGGCACGGCTCTCGAGAGAAATCTGCCGACCCTCCGTTTCGTGGTTGTGAGTGGTCGCTGAGCGACCACTCACAACCA
>JAYTNH010000262.1:0-2729 GCA_043748395.1 Ilumatobacteraceae bacterium
ACGAAGCCGGCCGACTTGCCGACCTGGCGCGTACAAGCGGGCTCGAGGTGCGCGGCGTGATGGGGTACGAGGGCCACCTGATGGTGATAGACGACCGAACCGAACAGGCCGAGCGGGTGCACGACGCCATCGATCGGCTCATGGCCGCGCACAGCGATGTGGGCGGCGACGTGATCAGCGCGGGAGGCACCGGCACCTATCACCTCCACGATCGCGTCACAGAAGTGCAAGCCGGTAGCTATGCGCTGATGGACAGCCACTACGGGCAGCATGGCCACCCGTTCGAGCAGGCGTGTTGGGTCGTCGGCACGGTCATCTCCGCCTCCGCGAAGTATGCGGTAGCCGACGTGGGCCTGAAGGCGATGGGCATGGACCACGGCAACCCGACGGTCGCAGACACGAACGGCGCCGGCGCCGATGTGTGGTTCTTGAGCGACGAGCACATCACCTTCGCACCCCATGTGGGCGTCCCCACCGTCGGCGAGCGGGTGCGCGTGGTTCCTGCCCACATCGATCCCACGATGGCGATGCACGAAGTCGCGTGGCTGATACGCGACCACGAGGTGATCGACCGCTGGCCGATCGATCTACGGGGCTGGTGACGTCTCGGTCAGCACGGCGACGTCGATGCCGCCGCCGCCCGTTCGTCCGTCGTACGAGCCGAGCACGAGGATCTGGGTGCCGGTGAACAACGGCAGCGAGTTACTCACCACGGTTCCGTTGCAACACACATCGATCCACGCGTCCTCGGCCGGGTCGTACACGACCGCACCACCCTTTGCGAACATCACCATGAAGTCACCGGTCCACACCGGCAAGAAGCCTGGATGAGCGAAGCCCGGTGTGAGGCTGCGCCACGTGTCGGTGCTCGGGTCGTATGCGGCGCCGTCGCTCAGTGCCATCTCGCCATCGCCGCTCACAGGACTCCCACCGCTGGAGCCAGCAGCCAACAGCATCTCGGTGCCCGTCCACACGGCGCGGACGCGGCGAGCACCCAGCGGCGAGCCTGACAACTCTCGCCACGAGTTGGTGGCGGGGTTGTAAGCAGCTCCGTCGGCGAGCTCACCGTTGGCTCCTGTGCCGCCCCACACGATCCATTCGCTGCCGGTCCACACCGACGCGGCCTGCTGCCTCGACTGCACTGGGGGAACCGGCAGCACGCGCCACTCGTCGGTAGCCGGGTCGTAGGCCTCGGGCGCGACATCGGTTCCGACATCGCCCGGCCACACCAACAGTTCCGCACCCGTCCACGCGGCCGGCGAGCGGTCGGTGACGAAGCTCAGCGGCGGTGAGGCGACGACCGACCAGCTATCGGTCGCCGGCACGTATGCCGTCGCGCCCGACTTGAGCTGCCCGCCTGTCGGCTGCTCCCCGCCGATCAGCAATGCACGATCGCCGGCCCACACCGCGAGCACGTTCACCGGGCTCGACGGACCGACCGCCTGCCCGCTCACGATGCGCCAGGTTCCCGAAGCCGGGTTGTACGCAGCAGCATCGTCGTGGGCCGTGCCGCTCTCGTCGCGGCCACCGAACGCGATCGCCTCGGTGCCGGTCCACACCACAGCGGCGGAGTGACGCACCCCGCGTGGATCGGTCGGCAACGAAATCCACGGCGAGGCTGTGGCAGTGCTCACCACCGGCGGCGGAGTCACGGCGGGAAGGGTCACGACCGGCAGGGTCACGACGGGCAGGGTCACGACGGACGGTACCGACGCGATGCCAGCGTCGGGCGACCTGTTGGCCAGCGCTGCACCCGCAGCGACCACTGCCAGCACAGACACTGCGCCGGCGAGCACACGCGCCCGAACCTGACGCCCGCGCACGACTCGGTCAACGGCACGGTTCACTTCGGTGACACCTGGCAATGAGGCACCGTCGACTGAGCGGAGATGATCACGCAGCCGGCGCTCAAACGGGTCGGGTTGTTCGTTCATACAGGGTCCAGACGTTCGAGTGCCTCGCGTAGTTGCCCGAGCGCTCGCGAGAGTTGCGACTTCACCGTTCCCAGCTTGATGTGCATCAACTCGGCGATGGCCGCCTCGGTGAGGTCGTCGTAGAATCGAAGCACCAGATCGCCCGCCGCCTGGGCGGCAAACCACCCAACGCCTGCATGACCCGGTCGCGTTCCGCGTGTTCGTCGGCCGCATCGCGAGCCACGGGCAGCCAATCGAGCGCTGCTCGATCGCGAGCCATGGCGAGGCCACGACGTCTCCACCGACTGGTCGAGGCGTTGACGATTGCTCGCCGTAGGTACGCAGCCGGATCGACGAGACCCCCCGACCTCCACCGCGGGAACGTCCTGGCGATGGCCTCGGCCACGAGATCGTCGGCTGCATGGGCGTTACCGGTCAGCAGCCTGGCGACACGCTGCAGCCGGGGCAGTTCGTCCGCAACAACTGCGACGAACGCCGCCTGCTTGGTGTCGGTGTGCACGGCTGCTCAGACGCTCAGTCGGTGACGAAGGTTGCCTGGCGTCGGCGAAGCGCGTCGACCAACGCGCCAAAGGCCCTGCCGCGATGCGAGATGGCGTTCTTCTCGACGTCGGTCATCTGACTGAAGGTACGGCCGCCACCCTCGTCCGGCACGAACACGGGGTCGTAGCCGAAACCACGTTCGCCGTGCTCGCCGGCGGCGATCGCTCCCTCGCACACGCCCTCGACCGACAGTTCGCTGCCGTCTGGCCACACGATCATCGCCACCGTGACGAATCGGGCCGACCGCGACGTCGC